>CALKVB010000411.1 GCA_937996605.1 uncultured Oxalobacteraceae bacterium
TAAAATGCGCTCGCTGGTGGTCGCCACGGTGGTCGCGAATTGTTGGCTAAGTTTTGATTCACCTTGCTGACGTAGTGCATAATCAAAATAGACCCACTGTTGTTTTGCGAGTTTGAGTTCATCGTTTAAGTGGCGATTTGATGCACTGCTTTTCTCAAGTACCTCCATATTCTCAATGAATTCGTTTCTAAGCAGCTTGATTTCACGTTGTGCTTCTGGTCCAGTGACTTTCCATTGTTCTGCCTGATAGAGCTTAGCCATCCTCTGGGAAAGCATGCGCTGACGACCTGAAATATTGACTAGCTTGCCTAGCTTCGAGTTTGCTTGCGCTTCAAATTTTTGGGTTGCTTCATCGCAAGCATGAAGCAAATTGTCACTTATGCTGAAGATTTGACGTGCGTCTTTAAGGTTGGGAGCATGCCCGATGAGTGTTTCCTTATAAGTCAGCCAGAGTTTTTCTATTTGTTGCAATTGATTCTTAATCTCGGGTGTAGTGGCGAATACTTTTAATTCGATCAACTGTTTGTCGAAGATGGCGATAGAAGTATCTAATATTTTTCGTGATTGTTCGAGGTCAACGCCAAGTCCGAGCTGTATATAGGCCTTAGCAATTCGTTGCGACAGCATGCGCTGCCGTCCGGATTTGTTGATGGCATCACTCGTTGAGATAATTTCGGCGAGACCTATGCATGGTATCCAATTCATACTCAACAAGGGGAGTCCGATTAACAAAAAATGGCGTCGTTTCATATATGAACTCCTCTTATGGTGTGAAATTCATATCATGCAACTCTGCACATATTTTCTGAATTCTTCAATCGAACTAGAACGGCTTACTAGATGAACTAGTCCCGATGATCTGCGCGTAGAGCGCGGATTCAAAGAGAGATATGTAAGCTTCATGGTGATAGGAAAGGGGCAAACGATTGCTTGTTGTGCTCGCCTCAATGCTCGTTTCAATGCTCAATGGAGGATGCTCTGGTGCATCTTGAAGAAGTGTTAAATCCTAACCAAGGTTAAATTCCTCGATCGCTTATTGAGTCAGGTGTTCAATGCAGGCATTTACCTTTTCATGTCATTTTTTAAGGCCTTTATCTATTTCTAGTGGCGCTCTGCAATTTCGCTAACTAAAATCTTTGTATGAATTGCTGCGATCTGAATTTAACGTACAGCCAAGATCTCAGCAAAATTTCCGAATGTTTAAATCGATATACGGAGTCGAAGAATGAAAAGAGTGAAGACCCTATTAGCGTCTAGTTTGTTGCTGTTGAGTAGTTCAGTGTGGGCAGAACAACCCTATGGCGATTGGTTAGGAACCCTGATGGGGTCAATGCGAATCAAAGTGCAGATCAGCAAGAATGAAACAGGTAAAGCATTAGTGAAACTTACTAGCATCGATCAAGGTAATTCTCAGATCATGGCTGATTCCATGGAATTGGCTGAGAATAAGATGGAATTTTCATTTAGTGGTTTAGGTGCGAGTTACAAAGCAAGTTGGGATCAAGCTGCGCAGCAGTGGCGAGGTGAATGGCTGCAATCTGGCCAAACCATGAAGCTAGATTTGAGTGCGTTTAAAGGTGAAGTGCCTGCACCAGTCAAGAAGAACCGTCCGCAAGTCGAAGCAATCAAAGGCGGAAAATTAAGTTATCGTGAATCTGAGGTTCAATTTTTGGGGCTTGATCAGACGACCAACTTTGCAGGTACGCTGTGCTTACCTGCTGGTCAAGGTCCATTTCCCGCGGCCGTGTTAGTACATGGTTCTGGCCCGAATACACGCAATGAGGAATTATTTGGGCATCAAATTTTTACAGTGATTGCAGATCATTTGTGTAGTCGAGGAATTGCGGTGCTTCGCTATGATAAGCGTGGTGTTGGCGCTTCGAAAGGAACGTTTAAAACAGCGACGACTTACGATTTTTCTGACGATGCTCAAGCAGCAGTCGATTTCTTACGCAAACACAGTGCGATCGATGCAAAGCGTGTAGGCTTGATCGGGCATTCCGAAGGCGGTTTGATTGCTCCTATTGTTGCTAGCCGAGACCCTCAGTTGGGTTTTGTGATTTTGATGGGAGGACCTGGAATTGCAATTAATCAATTGATGATTGAACAGGCCCGCGATGGGGAAATTGCCGAGGGAAATGTCGATCAAGCGGAAAAAGAAGTGCAAAAATATCGCAAAATCTATGATCTGATGTTAGTGGAAAAAGATGTCGAAGCTTTGCGAACCAAGATGCGTGAAGTCATGATGGCGGACCCTAAAGCGAATGAAAAAGAAGTGCAGTCAGAAATGAAAATGTTGATTTCACCTTGGTTTTTGACTTTCATACGTATGCAGCCACAGGAATATCTCGCGAAAGTGAAACAACCGACTTTGGCGATCAATGGCGAGCGAGATTTTCAAGTCAGTGCCAAGAGTAATTTGGCAGGGATTCGTGAAGCGATGAAGAACAACAAGAATTTAACCGCGATTGAATTGCCTAAGCTAAACCATCTATTTCAAACTAGCACAACAGGGGCATTTTCTGAATATGACAAAATAGAGGAAACCGTTGCTCCATTTGCCTTAAATACAATTTCAGATTGGTTGGCAAAGCAAATGAATCAAATTGGCAGTAAAAAGCTAGTCAAACACAAGTGAGCCTAAACTAGAAAAACGGGTGATCTTGGTTTGCGAGGCGAGCTCAAAGGCTCGCCTTTTTTTGTTTGTAAAACAAGTTTGGGTTGCCGCTGGTTTTGTTCTTTTGTGTCATTACTTGCTATTGAGTTTCATGGCATTGCGCATGAGTTTTAAAAAGCTTGGACATTCAAAGTGGCTGGTGGCGGGGCAGGCAGCGGCATGACGCAGACTTTTTGCCACAGCTTGTAGCTGTCGGATCTGTTTGTCGATTTCTAAGGCTTTACTGGCAAGCATATCTCGTCTGAGTTTTTGCTTGCCGTGCGGAGTCGGAATAAGTAGGTCTTTAATGTCTGCGAGACTAAAGCCCGCCGTCTGTGCAAGTAAAATAAAACCTAAGGTTTCTATCACCGTGTCTGAGTATTGACGACGCAAGCCTTTACGACTACTGCTAGTAATTAAACCGAGCTCTTCGTAATAACGCAAACGCGATGCAGAAACTCCAGTTCGTTTCACAACTTCAGCGATATCCATTAGCGAGCCCCTAGAAAAAATGACTTGACTTCAAGTGTACTTTAACTTGTATGCTAAGACACTTGATCGATATTCACAAGGGAGAACATGATGGACGAACAATTTTGGCATGACAGATGGCAGCGGCGCGAAATCGGTTTTCATCGCGAACAGATCAATCCGCTATTACCCGCTTATTTTCCGGCATTAGCTTTGCAACACGGACAAACCGTGTTTTTGCCTTTATGCGGTAAAACAAAAGATACGAGTTATTTCTTACAGCAAGGATTGCGGGTTGTCGGCGTCGAGTTAAGCCAAGTCGCAGTGCAGGAACTGTTTGCAGAGTTAGGTTTGCAAGCACACATCACGGATAGCACTGAGGTGCAAGATTTGCGGTGCTATCAGGCTGAGCATTTGACTATTTTCGTTGGAGACTTTTTTAAACTGACTGCTGAGCATGTGGGCACCATCGATGCTATTTATGATCGAGCCGCTTTGGTGGCTCTGCCTTTCGTGATGCGTCAAGCCTATACTCAACATCTAAGAAAGCTCAGCCTCACCGCTCCGCAATTGTTGATCACCTATGAATATGATCAAAGTGTAGTCGAAGGCCCGCCATTTTCTATCAGCCGGCAAGAAGTAGAACAGCATTACGCTGATTCCTATGTGATCACAGCACTGCATACTGCTGATGTGGAAGGTGGGATGAAAGGGAAAACTTCATCTTCAGAAACCGTATTTCTTTTACATTGAGGTGAGGCGTGTTTGCGCTAGAGATGCATAGGCATCAATCAAGGTAGTGCAAGAAGTCACTAGAAAAGGCAGCTTATTCGTCAGGCTTCCCCTTCAAATTGTTCAGTAAGGCCTGTACCTCACCGGACAGTGGAATACCGTGCTGACGTAAAAGCTGTACATGCAAAACGAGATTTTCAAGCACCAGTTTGGCAGCAACCGCCATTAAAGTCACTTGTCTGTCTTCAACGCTAAAATTTTCCAACCGTTCAGCGAGTTCGCACAGATGATTAGCGACAATTTCACGTAAAGCATCTTCTTCAAATGGCAAATCAGCGAAGTCGATAGGATCTTCTTGTTCCACTTCTTTCATTAAGACTTGCAGGACTTCAGGAGTAATCATCGTATCCTCCTTATGTTTTTGCATGAATCGCCATATGAGCAACGGTGAGTTGCACCAATGCTCAATTGCTATAGTATAGGCTGTAATTTGAGTAAGGCTAGTCTTCATTGTTGGAGCAATCAAGCTGATTGTTTTTGATTGCTCCTTTGTCCGTATTTGGCTAGCGATCAAGATAGTTTCGGATTCTCAGCTAGTGCGTTGCTTCCAAAACAAATTCACTAATTAACTTATCGCTTAATTGATGTGGATTGCGGACCCCATAGTTGGTGGTGGTGATGGTGATAACAAGCTCGAGTTCAGGTACCACTACAACCTTATTGCCGCCAGTGCCAGCCATTTGATAAGAGCTGTATTGAACGCCCTTGGCAGTGTAAGGATAGAGCCATAAAAGATAGCCATATTCACGTTGATCATCAACTTGGGCTTGTGGGCTAGTACTGGTTTTGACCCATGATGCAGGAAGAACCTGCTTGCCTTGCCAGGATCCTCCGTTAGCTAAGAGTTGGCCTAAACTGAGTAGATCACGGCTCCGTAATGAGAGACCTCCACCACCTTGTGCCAGACCTAAGGGTGAGTATTGCCAAGCTAGTTTATCGATACCTAATGGTTCGAACAGAACTTGGTGAGCGAAGTCAGGGAGTGGCATATGTGTGGCACTTTGAACTACTGCTCCTAGCGTGGTTGAACCCGCAGTGCAATAACTAAAGGCGCGTCCATACGGCGAATCAGCAGGTTTCGTGGTCCAAGCAGGGAAGCCTTTGATAGGAAGATCCAAATAAAACTTCACCCAATCTTCAATCAAATACATGCGCTCTTCATTGCCACGTGAAAATTGGTTCTGATCATCGCATTCCATTAAAGAGCTCATCGTCAATAAGTCTTCAACCGTAATCTTAGATTTACGAGGGTCAGGATTATCTATTCGTTCTATGGGTTTTAGTAGGGGCAAGATAGGTGACTTGATCGAAGCGATATGGCCTCGCGCAATCGCTGCACCTGTCAGCATGCCAGTGATGGTTTTGGTTGCTGATCGTGTGTTGCGCAGTGCCTGCATGCCTTCCTCGCCTACTTCTTTGCCGAAGTAGGCTTCGTGTACAAGTTTGCCGCGTCGTGCGATCAAAACACTAGTAATTTGCTGAAAGCGGCCTTGCTGTATTGCTTCGTCCATTTGTTTGAGCTTGTCGCTGTCCATACCTAAGGTGTTTGCTGGACTTAGTTGCCAAACTGCAGACCTGTGTTGTTCAGTTGCTGTCGCATTGTTAGTCGATATGTAGAAAATCGAGACAGCGAGGACGGCTATTGTGGTCTTACGGAGAAGTTGTAAGGTGGTCATTTTGTGCTCCTTTGAAGTAATTGCATGAGCAATCTTATGGCTTCTTTTATTGCAGATCTTGGATTTTTGTAACCTAGTTTTCGTGCACAGTGAAATTTCTTCGTCAGCAGAGCTTGCGAAACGCATTCGGCGATATGCCGTAATGTCTCACAAAGGAGCGGTGAAAGTGGCTTTGATCGCAATAGCCACAGCGATGCGCGATTTCAATCATTGAGTGTCGACTATTCATCAGGAAATGAGTCGCACGCTCGATTCGGCGTCGTCGCAAGTCGTCTCCTGGAGTGCACGAAAAATGATGCAAGTATTGACGCGTCAAATAGACACGATGAACACCTACAGATTGTGCTAATTCATTAATATTTAAATCATCGTCAGAACGATCTGCGATCATTTCTTTTACTTGTAGCAACCAACTCGGCGGCGCGTTCGGCAAGGCTCGGTGTGATGCAAATGTCGCTAATAATTTCAGACTCACACACTCAATATCAAGCGATATCGTGTCTGGCGATGCCGCGAGACGCATTAGCGAAAATGCGAGTTGTAGGCTCTCTTTTGTTTGCGAGCGTATGGCGAAGTCAGGTAGTTGTAGTTGTGCATATAGATCAAGTGACGCGGAAGACGACAGGCTCATCGCGAAGAACCACCCACCACTCCCCTTGAAACGATCGCGATGCACAATATCGGCAGGGTTATAGACCAACACAGGGCCCTCACGAGGCTCACCCTGAGCCGTGCTGAGATAAGTGCCGCGTGTTGCCAACACCAGATGCGCACCAGTATGGCTGTGCTCGTGCACGTCGTGTTCCGGTACAGTCGCTTCAAGATGCTTCAAGTGTAGGCCATGAAGTTGCCGTTCAAAGCTTGCAACACCATAGTATTGGCCTGTGGGAAACCGTGTATTCATGCCATTGACTCTTTTTATAGGTAGATCATCGCCTAGTGTAAAGAGACCGCGATACGGCTGCAATGCTTAACCGACTAAGGCAAAAAACATCGGGATAGAATGCGTTTGTGCGGGATGAAGAGTGCTCGATGCCCCTTTAATGTACGGTTTTGACCGAAGTGAATTGGTTTAATTATCTTTGTCTTCATCGATTATTGTTGTCGATGTTAAGCATCATCGTGATGTGATCATCATGGCTAATTCGGCACGGGCAGAAGTAGGAAACCTTGGGAACAAGATTCTTGATAGGCGATTTGATCTGCGTTAACTTGTTCGCGACAAGGCCTAAGTGGCTGATGGTGCATACGATTTACGTAGGCTCCTTCATGTGTTGTAATTGTGTGTATTTATTGAGTAAGTTGGCTAGGATGCGCATTCGAGTTACCATGAATGCACAATACAATTTCATTTAGACTAGGGCGAGGCAGATCTTGGGAATGCACCGCATTGCTATCTGCACGCTCAATAGATTATGAAGAGTGAAGTGCGTGACAAGAGCTATAGAGCCGTATTGGGATGGTGCTAGTGCTGTGATAGCCTATTTGTATGGGTTTTTGGCAGCAAGAAAATTGTATGAGTCTGACCCTAGTTTGCATCAAGGCGGCGGTAGCTTAATTGCTTATGTGCTATTACCATTTGTGTTCATGCTAGTTATGGGCGTAGTCGCTGTCATTGTGATGGCGATTTACCGTCAAGCAAAAGTAAATAGTTTGAGACTCGTTTTTTCTTTTGTCGCTATTGCGATATTTTTGTTTGTCTTCGGTAAACCTACATGGATATTGTTATGTCCCGCGGTCGTGATTTACTTTACGGTTTACTTTTACGCAAATCGTTCGCACAAGGATGCGCAAGATCTTAATGAATTTATGGAGAAATAATTGGCCGAACAGATTCCTCCATCGAGAGAGTATCTCCAACAATTTGAGTCGCCCTTGTGGGAATTATTGGATTTGGAGGACTGCAAACCTTTGACGATTATTGAAGGGACGCGTGCACATTTCCCTTTTATTGTGATTGAGATGCAGCATGCGGCCTATGGCCCTTTTTCTGATAATGGAAAAACGACGACTTCTACATTTTTTGTGGTGAGACATGGTCAGCCGGCGGGTGCCAAGCTTCACACATCACCTTCCCCGAGTTATCAGGTGTCGACCGATCGCGATTGTGTTTACTTGGTCATACCTGGCAAAAAAGTAAGGCCCGGAGCATGGGAAACAATGCTTGGGCAAGCGTGTAATGTCGCGATGTCGCTCGCTGATCATGGTGCAACTTGGGACAATCAAGTGACTAGGGGGCGCAGTTACACACCGGCCGGCGCGGGCGTGTTGATTTATGCATGCTGGTTCTTGATATCCTTGAGCTTCGCTATCTTGTCGTTTGTGTTTGGTATCGGCGGGCTATTAGGTATGACGAAATTAGACTCAAATAAAAGTGCTTCTACATCATTGGCCTGGCAATTTTTGTTGTTCAGTGCAGGCGCGTTTGGTGGTGCGTATTACTATTACAAACGAATCAAAAAACGCTTATAAAGTGCCGGTACTTTTCGGGTAGTACGACGAATTTGTGGCTCGATCTCGTGTTTTATCGAGTGGGGGGATAAGCGACAATTGCATACTATGAAACGCACACAATCAATCACATCCAATCAATCGTTAATTGGGGAAATTGATCGAGTTAAAGTGTGTAATGCACGACAGCAATGAATTTGCATTTTGCATCTGTGATTGTGGGGACTAATTGAATCACTCCATTCTGTTTCGTGACCAACATCTGGTTCTTAAGACAGTTAGCTTTAACTTAGTTTAAACTTAGCTCGAACTTAGCTTTCTCAACAAGTCTATTGGCTTACTTGCGGAAGCAGGTAATCGTCGTACCATACATGGGGTTGTCGATCTGCTTCTTCCATCCATTCTTTTACGCTCGCCAAGTCGAGTACCCGCGTCATCCAGGCTTCGACCAAAGGATAGTTGTGTGTATTCGCTTGGTGTCGTGATAAACGTACTACGGTCGGTAAAAAATTGAGATCAGCGAGACTCAGTTTGTCGAAAAGAAAAGGGCCTTGGCTGCGATCGAGTTGTTGCTCCCATACGCTCAATAGCCTTTGGCATTGTGCTTGCTCGTCCTGGCTTAAGGCACGTTTATCTGGGTAGAATGCACTCTCAAACGAGATACGTGGACAGATATTCGACAAACCACTGTGTTGCCAAGCCATCAGAGACCTTGCACGCGCCCTAGACATTGTTTCTTGCGGCAGTAATTGTCCGCCCGACATATCATTGGCAAATTCCATAATTGCCAAAGAGTCGAAAATCACATCTTGATCGACTATCAGTACCGGCACTGCCGCGGGGGGAGAGATGCGGCCAATTTCGGCTAAGTTATTAAATCGCTGTGGGCGACGAATATCTACCACCCTTTCTTCGAAGGGAATACCCGCCTCACGCAGAGCTAAATATGCACGCATGGCCCAACTTGAGGCGTTCTTTGTACCCGAATATAAAATACACTTCATGAAGTTCTCCAAAATACTGACAACTACTTTCGATGCGCTCTCTGTTAGGTCGAAGGCGGCTATGCCTTCGATTGCATCTGATGGATAGTATTGTAATGCTGCGGTCTTAGCGTTTCGCGGCGAAATATCTGCAAAAATTGTCGTTTCGCTGCTTTTTGCATGGCAACGCTGGCGTTATACTGCGCCAACCAGTTACTTAGATAGCGCGGATTTAGGATCTAGTGCATTCGACAACGATCATTCATAGGCAGGGAAGAAAATGCCGCAAGTAAAACCATTACAAGGCGATTATTTAGAACTTGATCAATTTGATTTAGCACTACTACGTCAAATGCAAATTGATTGCCAACAAAGTTCAAGTGCACTGTCGCGAGTGATTCCTTTATCTGCGACGGCAATTCAACGACGACTCAAACGTTTGCGTGAAAGCGGCGTGATTCTTGCGGAACAAGCGCGAATTGCACCAAACAAGTTAGGTACATATTTACAGTTGTTGGTGATGTTGCGACTTAAGAAAGGTGGAAGAGAGATTAACACCCGCGTGTTAGCTCGCTTGCAGCCTTGTAGCGAAATCCAGCAATGCTATGCGGTAGCAGGCGAATTTGATTATGCTCTCATCATGTTGGTGCGCTCGATGGCAGATTACGAAGTACTTAGCAAGCAACTCTTTCAACAAGACGAGGATGTAGAGCGCTATGAGACCACAGTCGTGATGGAAGCGATTAAGCAGAGCTTTGCCGTACCTATATAAAACCAAGCCTAGGGTCTTTAAGGCTCATTTGCAGCATTCATTTGCAACTTTTAGTTGCAGCCAACATTGCGCTCAATGAAACCTGATGCTGCCGCCCGCGTAAGCCAGAACGGGTATCTTTTGACTTTGATCACGATCGATTTCCACCCCCGCCTCACTCGTGCGGTGGTAGGCATTTCGCGGTGAGCACAATGCTGCCGCTTATTCGCTGAACTGAACGGCCTTAAACATTAGCCAGCATGGTTTTTAACAA
>CALKVB010000412.1 GCA_937996605.1 uncultured Oxalobacteraceae bacterium
ATCTCGCCCAACGTCGATAAGACTTTTCACCGCGGACACACCTCATATTTCGCGAATGGTCGCCTCGATAATATTGGTGCTTTTGATTCGCCGAAGTTCGTGGGTTTGCATATTGGCTATGTGACACGTTTGGGCCCCGATTGGTTCGAGTTGGAAACCAATGAAGATCTCGCCAACGGTGACGGCCTCAATTACATGCACAAACGTGAAGTGGTCGGGGTGCATGCGAATACGGTAGAGAGAAAATCGACCAACGAAAACGGCACTATCTGGCGTGTGCATCCGAATGAAAAGATGGCCGAGTTCGCGAGTTTGAAAGTAGGGATGTCTGTGCATCGCAACCGTGATCAGCAATGGGAAATGGCACTGACGAAAAAATCCGCCGATCGTAAATTAGGCTTGTGGATGAAACTGTCGGAATATGAAGACGAGCAAAAACGAGGTTTGCAGTTAGAGTTGTCTGATGCAGATGGTATCAATACCACGACACGGATTGATTTAGTGCTGGAACCAGCGCAGCAAGCGGAAAAAGCGGAAGCGAGTTTGCGTGATGCCCTGTCTAAGCTTGGCAATACCATGTTCTATGTAGAGCAAATTGATCTACAGTTGAGTCAGCCATGGTTTGTTCCCAGCTCGCAAATGAATGCTTTACGTCGCGACGCGATTGCCCAACATGAGCAAGAACGTGTACGCCAGTGGAAACGTCCTTTGCGTGAAGCGGCGCAAGAGCCTTTGGTGCCATTTCCAGAGACGACTTTGAGCTATTTGGCCAATGTGTATAACCACAAAGCGAGCGCCTTCTACAAGAAGCATGGCGTGCAGCTCATTGCCGCAGCTTATGAAGCACATGAAGAAGCAGGTGAAGTGCCGCTGATGATCACCAAACACTGTTTGCGTTTTTCATTTAATCTCTGCCCTAAACAGGCGAAAGGTGTCACTGGGGTTCAAGGTCAAGTGAAAGCAGAGCCCATGACCTTGGTCAATGGCGATGAAAAATTCACTTTGCGTTTTGACTGCAAACCATGCGAGATGCATGTGATGGGCAGTATGAAGCCACATATTTTAAGATCAGCTCCGCCAACCACGGTCGAAAGCCCTCTGGTTTTTCATAAGACTCGCCCACAATAGCCTTCCATGTGAAGTAACGCCGCGCTCACAATAAAGCCGATGATCTTACAAGGTCATCGGCTTTTTTCTGCTATGTCGCACTGAGTAATGTGACCTGCTTAAATTGTCTATATATAAAATAAACTAATTTTTACATGAAAATGGCGTGGCAGCGACGTGTAAGTTACGCGATTTGTCTGCAATTTCGACCAGTTTTTTGCCAACTTGAGGGCTTATCGGCGCTGGCATGAAACATGCGATAGGAGAGCTGTTGCCGCTCATGGTGAGCTGGCAATGGTGGTTGAGGTAGGGATTCAATGACCATCACTTTTGATCCGCGCTTTTCGATTTAATTGGCATCACATGACATTGAGGTGCCAAATTCGAAAACGCATTTTCTTGATGAATGGAGTTTGAAAATGACAACGAAAACTTTGATTAATGCATTGCAATTGGCAACCAAACGCGAAGCTCGTTCTTCTGGCACACCTGGTCCTAACGATATTTTTTATAGTTCTACCGACTACAACCTTCCAATCCCGGCTAATGCTACGCAATTTGTCTTGTGTGGAAGTGCAGATGGCACAGGCGATACCTATGTCGACGATAAATTGGTGGTGGCTGCAGTCAATGGCGGCACCAGTTCGCCGCTTTTTACGCATGACTACAGCAATGGCAATAGCGGTCGAATTCACCCTTTGCCTCCTACCGATGTGACCAACACATTTAAGCAGTTTGTCGGCAAGTCGATTAATCTACAAACGCAATTCATCGACTTGTACAAGAATTCTAAAGGTGGTTCAAACTTCTTCTTGTGCATTTACGCTTGAGTCTGCATGCAGCAACTTGTGATTAGCACGAAAAAAAACCGACGGTATTTGCCGTCGGTTTTCTTGGAAGACTTTTCGTATTAGAGATTCTCTTGCAAGAACTTCCATTTTGCTTTTTGCAGAGACCAATTCAACCAAGGATCAACCACACCGTGGCCTTGCGCAGGGTAGAGCTGTAAGCTGTATTCCTTATTACCTTTGGCTAAAGCATCGATCAGCATGATGGTGTTTTGTGGATGGACATTGTCATCCATAGTGCCATGCATAATCAGAATTTTGCCACTCAAGTCTTGCGCGGCTTTCAAAGTTGAGCCCTTGTCGTAGCCTTCTGCATTTTCTTGTGGCAAGCCCATATAGCGTTCGGTATAGATGCTGTCGTACAAGCGCCAATCAGTCACAGGAGCACCGACGAAGCCGATTTTCCATGCCTTGCTATGTGTCATTGCATAGGAGGTGAAATAGCCACCATAGCTCCAACCGTTTAGGGAAATACGATCCATATCGGCCCAGCCTTGTTGACGTAACCAATCCAAACCATCAAGCTGATCTTGCAACTCTAATTGGCCCAACTTCTTATGGATAGGCCAAGCGCTAGAAACACCTTTGTTACTTGCACTTTGATTGTCCAAGATCCATACCACATAGCCTTGTTGCGCTAAGAAGTGGTAGTACAAGTTGGTGCTCCATTGATCACGCACTTGTGGTGCCATTGGGCCAGCGTACAAGTGTTGGTACACAGGGTATTTTTTGCTAGCGTCAAAATTCGGTGGTAAGAACAACAGGCTTTCCATAGGGAAGCCATTACGTGACTTCACTTGTTGCTGCTTCACAGTGGCTAATTGCAAGGCTTTGAATTTCTCTGGTTCACCGGCGTTGTCGACCAATTTTACTTGTACACCTTCATCGGTAAATAAAGCTTGTTTTGGCGCTTGTGTTAGGCTGCTCCAACTATCGAGGAAGTGAGTAAAGGTTTTGTTCCAACGCACCATGTGCGAACCTTTTTCTTCCGTCAAACGCTTCATATTGCTGCCATCGAAGTTGATGCTGTAGGCAT
>CALKVB010000413.1 GCA_937996605.1 uncultured Oxalobacteraceae bacterium
TCTTCTTGTCGACGCTTTAGATCTGAAAATCGCTGCTCGGCTCAACGAACTGCCCCATCCATCAGCAGAATATCCCCTCAATTTTGCGCTCTATCGCATCTTGATCGTCAATAGATCATCGTATTGTTATGCTGGTCTCACTTTCACTATCGAAGGAGACAAAACATGAAAAAAGCTTTGTTGATCTTAGCTTGCTTGGCGAGCGTTTGCGGTACTGCTACCCAGGCTCAAACCTTAACAAAAAACGGTGAACTAGATCCAGCTTCTTGGAAAAAGAGCGTGCATGGAAAAATGACCGAAGTAATGGTCTTGGGCACGCCTCATCTGAGTAGTTATAGTGAGAAATTCAACCGCAAGCATCTGTCCGGAGTGTTGGATAGGCTTGCCCAATTCAAGCCTAACATTATCGCGATCGAAGCACTCTCTGGTGAACAATGTGAGTTCCTACGTGTTAATGCTTTGACCCACCCTGATGTGCATAAAGACTATTGCTGGGACCCAGCGCCAGCCCAACAAGCGATAGGCTTGGGTTTGCAAGAGGCCTCGCTGGAAGTTCAATCGACATTGAGGAAATGGGAGCAACATCCCGAAACGAAACCAAGCCCCGAGCAAAGGCGTCGACTTGTCGCTGTATTTTTAGCAGCGAATGATAGAGCTTCTGCCTTGGTGCAATGGTTGCGTCTCGATGCGCATGAACGCAAAGCAGGTGATGGTATTGATCCCAGTATGCTGAAGTTCCTTAATCGCGAGTCACCTGCGTCGAACGAAAATTACGAAGTCGGCGCGGTTTTAGCGGCTCGTTTGGGCTTAGAACGTGTGTATGCCACCGATGATCATACTTCGGATGAAATCACAGATCGCGCAGGCCCAAAATTTGGCGAGGCACTGCAAGATATGTGGAGCAAGATTGATTTTCCTGAGAAAAAAGTGTCGATGGCACTCGAGGCAAAATTGAATTCAGCGCAAGATGTGTTGAATCTATATCGCTTCTACAATAGCCCTCGAACTTTGCGCGCCTTTGTTGCAGCGGATTTTGGTGGTGGGCTCAAACATGCAACGCCTGAGCTCTATGGCCGCCAGTATGTCGCTTGGTGGGAAACCCGCAATTTGCGTATGGTGGCAAACATTCGCACAGCGTTTGGCAATCACCCAGGTGCGAAGGTCTTAGTCATCGTTGGTAGTTCTCATAAGCCCTATTTCGACACTTACCTCAACATGATGCATGAGGTGCAAGTACTCGATACGATGAAGTTGCTGAAGTAAATAAAAAAGCCGGGTCACGTAGATCCGGCTTTCCTATTCTCTCTACTTCGCTGATAAGGGACAGGGCGGATGAAAAAATAAATACAAACAGCGAATATAGTCAGTGATACCGCAATCAGCAGTATGAGCCCAAAAAGGTGGTTAAGTTTAGGCAATATGAGCAAGCCGATAAAGACGCTCATCAAAGCGATTAAACCGCAGGTTAACCATTGTCTGAAATTGCCAAAGCAAGACGCCTCTTGGCATTCCGCACAGGTGAGTACCGCTTTTAACCAAATGTCCTTGCTCGGGAAAGGATGTTGGCAGTGGGGGCAAAGTCTATGCATTAATCTTCCTTCTATCAACTTTTTAAGCAGCGTAGTGGCTTTAAACTCAGCTTGATCTTGCTTTGTTGATTGTAGTGCGAAACCGACAGAGTTTGTCACTAAGCCGACATATTTCCGCGCTAAGGTAAGACTCCACATACAGCTAAATCAATAGTTGAAGGAGACCTTTGTATGGCACTACATCATGAAAATCGTGGCAATCGTCGAGTTGAATTTTTTCATATTCCGATGGGGGAGTGTGAGATACGTCCAGTCTGGGTTTTTAGCTCAGGGCGCTCTGAGACCGCCATTTGTGGCGTTGTCATTAATATGAGCAAGGGCGGCGTGCAGGTGCTAACCGAGGCGCAGTATCCTATGCTGGCCTCGCGTTACAAAATTTCTTTCATTCGAGATGACCAAGCAGCGGATCTAGTGCTAGGTGATTGTTACTTGGAGCGCATTTGGAGCGAAGCGCATAGCTCATTACATACTTTGTCTGGTTTCTGTTTTGTTGGTGATATTCCCGAGACGGTGAGCGCTTTGTTGCATTCGAATGACAATCAAGTGAGGCCATTTCTGCGTTGTGAAATCGATACGGTTGAAATAGAACATCGCCAGCAATAGGCATCGATGAAATTCGAGATGTTCTTCTAATTGCGGTCATGGCTTAGTCATATTTCAACTCTAGCATCAGCGCTTTCTCACTCACGGGGTAAGCGCATGAAACATCAAAATCCTTCACGTCGTCAATTTATTCGCCAATTCGCCGCATCCACCGCTGCACTTTCAACCAGTGCAGCGCTAACTGCCTGTGGTGGTAGCAGTGTGCAGCCTGTGTATGTGACTTTTGAACACGGCGTGGCGAGTGGTGATCCTTTGAGTGATCGCGTCATTATTTGGACGCGGGTGACACCTTCCTTGAACTACGATGGCCGCGACTTCGATGTCAGCTGGCAAGTGGCCAGTGATGCTGAGTTCGCGAAAATTGTGAAGACCGGCAATGCAGTCACCAATGCAACTCGAGACTTCACCATCAAAGTTGACGTTACCGGCTTGAGCCCTAACTCCGTCTATTTCTATCGTTTCAATTTTGATAGCCGTTTGTCTCCGATTGGAAAAACGAAGACACTGCCGACAGGAAAAGTCGCGCAAGTAAAATTGGCGGTGATGACGTGTTCTAATTATCCAGCAGGTTATTTCAATGTCTATGCAGAAATCGCGAAGCTCAATGATATTGATGCGGCATTGCACCTCGGTGACTACATTTATGAATATCCTCGTGATGGATATGCTTCCCAAGATGCGGTAGCGTTAAATCGTTTGGTTGAACCGAAAACAGAAACAGTCACATTGACCGATTACCGTAGTCGCTATGCGATTTATCGTCGTGACGCAGATTTGCAAGCGATGCACGCGGCAGTGCCTTTGATCGCCGTATGGGATGATCATGAGTTCGCCAATGATGCTTGGATCGGTGGTGCTGAAAATCATGACCCGGCGACCGAAGGCCCTTTCAGCGCGCGTCGCGCTGTGGCCTTACAGGCCTATCATGAATGGATGCCTGTGCGCCTGAATGATCCAACAAAGAATGATCGTATTTATCGTTCTTTCGATTTCGGTGATTTGGTCTCTTTGCATATGCTCGACACCCGTTTGATTGGTCGAGAAAAGCAATTGTCTTACGCTACTTATATGGGAGCTGGAGGCGTCTTTGATGCTGCACGCTTCGCCGCAGATATGAGTAGTTCAACACGTCAACTGCTCGGCGCTGAACAACTCACGTGGTTGCAAACGCAGATGACCAAATCGACAGCGACATGGCAGATTCTTGGACAGCAGGTTCTGATGGCGCGTATGAATATTCCAGCGCCATTGGTGTTAGGTCAGATCAGCTTCTCGGATTACACCAACTTGCTCGGTAAAGCTCAACTCGCTCCAGCGAGTTTGACAGCACCTGAAAGAACAGTTTTGGCCCAACCGGCGATACCTTACAACCTTGATGCTTGGGATGGCTATGGCGCTGCACGCGAAACTGTCTTCGGTGTAGCTAAAGCGCTCAATAAGAATCTGATCGCTTTGGCAGGAGACACTCACAATACTTGGGCTAGCGATTTACAGGATATGAATGGCGCGGCGGTAGGTGTGGAATTTGGTGTCACCTCCGTAACTTCGCCTGGCTTTGAGGAAATCTTCCCGAAAGAAGATCCGGCAAAAGTTGCAGGTGGTCTAGAGCAAATTATTGGACCTTTGGTGTATGCCGAAACTAAGAACCGCGGTTATATGGTGGTGACGGCGACACCGACAGAGGCGAGTGCTGAATGGCGGTATGTCAGCACAGTTAAATCTAAAACTTATATCCCCGTTGCCGGCAAAACCTTAAAAGTATTGCCTGGCGCGGCGAATCGTAAACTGATTACGGCATAGACACCAAACCAGCATTGTCATGAGCGAGTCATATTTGCCGATTACATTGCTGGCTTTTGAGTATTCATCCTATGTGTCGGAGAAAATAATGCGTACAAAGTATGTCGGTGTCTTGAATGCGATTGCTGCGGCGAGTCTACTAGTTGCTTGTGGAGCTAGTGATAAGCCAGTTGAAACAAAGAAATCCATCAATGGTGTGTTCTTAGACGCCGCAGTTGAAGGCATGGATTACACTACAGCGGGGCTCAAAGGAACTACGCGCGCCGATGGCGGCTTTACTTGTAACTCCGGCGAAGTCATTACATTCACTTTAGGTGGTGTGAATTTTGGCTCATCGACCTGTGCAAACATTTTGAGCCCATTGAATTTGGCGAATTCTTCGAACCACAAAGACGATACCGTGGTAAATCGTTTAATGGCACTGCAATTGCTCGATGCGGATAATGACCCATCGAACGGTATTCAAATCGCCAACGAAGTAAAAACGGCCTTATCGACGGCAAGTTTAGATTTCTCAGCAAGTGCAGCGAGTTTCAATGCCGCGATGGCGACGGTGTTGGCGAAGTTGCCGACATCTTATTCATCTCGTAGCTCGGATAATGATAGACGTGCTTTGGTTCGTGAACACTTTGAAGACACTTTAGCCTCTAAAATTGGTACGCCAGTTGCGGAGAGCGTAAGCCAAACCAATGCTTTGGGAAGCGTTAGTGTAGCCATCACGCGTTATCAAATTCAGGCGGACAAGTCCTTCTATGTTCCTTACGAAGGCAGCGTCGCCGCCGTGAAAGCGGATTTTCCAAATGGTTTCCTACCATCGTATGGTTCTGGCTTGACCTTTAAAGGCATTGCTGCGGATGGCTCGCTAGAATTTTATGGGATTACCGATCGTGGCCCGAATGGTGATGGTCCGAAAGTGCCGAATAGCAGCGTGACAGCGGGTGCAAGCGGCACCAGCGACGGCAAATTTTTCCCTGCACCTAGCTTCACACCTTCGATTGGTGTGATCTCTGTGGGTAAGCAAGGTGCGGTGTTAAAGTCATCGATGCCGATTAAGTTTTCTGCGACAGTGAACGCTTCTGGCTTATCGATCGCAACAGGTAAGGTAGGTTCATCTGGCGAAATTCCATTGACTGATGCAGCTCGCTTCGAGGCAAATAGTAAAACCATCTTTAGTGATTACGGTATCGATACAGAGTCTATCGTACTCGACAAGGCTCGTAATGTGCTGTGGGTATCCGATGAGTATGGGCCCTTTATCTTGAAGATCGATATTAGTACCGGCATTGTTTTGAAGAAGTATCAACCTGGAACCGGCGCTGCGGATTTGCC
Source organism: uncultured Oxalobacteraceae bacterium (assembly GCA_937996605.1). GTDB lineage: Bacteria > Pseudomonadota > Gammaproteobacteria > Burkholderiales > Burkholderiaceae_D > Undibacterium. Next base: position 5,322 of record CALKVB010000413.1, read on the forward strand.
AGCGGTGTTGGCGAAACGTCGCGCTAATCGCGGCATGGAAGGCTTGTCTCTTGAAATCGCAAGTGGCAAATTGAACGGCTTTATCCAAAGTCCATTGGACGATGGTAAAGCGAGTTTCATCGTTCCAGGTGCTACGGCCGCTAGCAATGAAAGTATTAAGGATTACGCGAAGTTCACACGTTGGGTCGAGTTTGATCCAACAACGGAAAAAACGAAACTTTACGCCTATCCTTTGGATGGAAAAACGTATGCCAGCGGTAAAACTGGGAATGCCAAGTTGGGCGATGTCGTGTCTTTGGGCAATGGCAAGTTCATTGTGATCGAACAGGGTGCAGGCACAGATGGCAAAGTGTTTAATCGTTTAATGTTGGTACAGGTTCCAAATGATGTCACCGATATTGCCGCATTAAATAGTGATCTTGAAAAGAGCAGTATGAGCGGTGTTGCTGTCAATGCCGCGAATTATGCCAACGTAGTTACTTTGAAGAAGACGCTGTTACTCGATTTAAATGCGGCGGGATGGTTGGCAGAAAAAGCAGAAGGTTTGGCTTTGGTCGATGACAATACCTTAACCCTCGTGAATGATGATGATTTTGGTTTGAAGACGATTGTGCAGACGCCGAACGGTAGCATTGTAGAAGGTGCTGACATCACAAAATGCACAGTTGACGCTAATGGCGCGATACAAACCACAGCAGGTGTTACCGGTTGTGTGGCTGGGAATACAGCAAGGGTTGCTCGTGGTGCCGATACTGAGCGTCCTAATCGTTTGTGGTTGTTGAAATTCTCGAAAAAATTAGGCGATTTCTTGGTGCCGTAATGGAGTGATCTGTTGAGCTGATTCGGGTAGAATCCTCTTGTGTTGCCGCTAGACGTCTTTGGATGTCTAGCGGTTTTTTTATGTCCTTGAATTTTAAAGCCCCAAATGAACTTGTTGATGAACATGTTAGTATTGGCGTCGAACATGGTGTGACGATCATCAATCATTTTTTGACGCTAATCTTATGCAGACACAACATCAAAGCCCAGCATTTGAACAAATCACGGAACGTGAACAAGGTCTACGGCGTAGCCTTAGTAGTCGACAGATGTCGATGTTAGCGATTGGTGGTGCGATCGGTACTGGCTTATTCCTTGGTAGCGGATTTGCGATTAGTTTTGCCGGGCCTTCGGTATTGCTAAGTTATGCGATCGGCGCAGTGATTGCCTTATTGTTGGTGGCGTGTTTAGCAGAAATGACAGTGGCCCATCCCACTTCAGGTTCCTTCGGTGCGTTTGCCGAACACTATGTCAGCCCGTGGGCAGGCTTCGTGATTCGTTACTGCTATTGGGCGGCCAATGTCTTGGTGATCGGTACAGAAGTGACCGCAGTTGCGATGTATATGCAATATTGGTTTCCAGCTTCGCCGGCGTGGATTTGGATTAGCTTGTTCTCGACCGCTTTGATTGTGGCGAATGCCTTAAGTGTGCATGTGTTCGGCACCATAGAGTATTGGTTCTCCACCATTAAAGTCATTGCTATCGTAGTGTTCATCGGCACTGGGGCGTGGATGGTATTCGATGCACCATTAGCATCCACAATTGGGTTTTCAAATTACGTGCAACACGGCGGATTCCTGCCCAAGGGCTGGAGTGGCATGTGGTTAGCAGTGATCGTCGCCTTGTTTAGTTATCTCAGTATTGAAATGATTGCAGTCGCCGCGGGTGAAGCGCAAGATCCTGAACGTGCTATAACCCAAGCCTTTCGTTCTGCCTTATTGCGGTTGGTGATTTTCTATCTATTGACCTTGATTTTAGTGCTTGCTATCGTGCCTTGGAATCAGGCGGGGCAGGGTAAGAGCCCCTTTGTGACAGCCATGGAAGCGGCGCATATTCCTGGCGCCGGCGGTGTCATTAATTTTGTGATTTTGATTGCGGCATTGTCGGCGATGAACAGTCAGCTCTACACCGCGACCAGGATGATGTTTAGTTTATCGCGCGCCGGTTTCGCGCCGGCGGTGTTGGGACAAGTGAATCAACAGGGTGTGCCCGTGAAAGCGCTGTTGCTTTCGTGTGTCGGCATCGCAGTCGCTACAGCCATGAGTGTGCTTTATCCACAATCGTCGTTCGTCTACATGATGGCGATCTCTATGTTCGGTGCTATGTTTGCGTGGTTGATGATCTTTGTCACGCATTGGTGTTTCCGGCGGCAGTGGCGCGCGCAAGGTGGGCGCGTGTTGCCGTTTCAAATGTGGGGATTTCCTTGGTTAACCTTCCTGGGTGCAGCTTTGATGTTTGCGCTGATGTTGACCACGGTGTTTACGCAAGAATTCTTTTTAACCTTAGCTACCGGTTTGCCATTCCTTCTAATCTTGAGTGCGATCTATTGGTTTTGGTATCGGCGCCGTGTTTAAGTAGAGTATCGGTCAACCATTTTCTAGGTCACGCGTTGCATAAACTTCTGCTACCAGTTCTATATCGAGTACCTTATGCAAGCCTTGTGCAAAAGAATCATTTCTATCGGTCTTTTTCTTAGTGTTGGCTTGCTGTGCTCGTCTAGCTTCGCAATGTCTTTTCGGTGCAATTCCTACGTTATTGATACCGGGATGCATAAAGTGGAGCTCATCCAAAAATGCGGTACACCCGCCAGTGCGAGTTATCGCATGGAAAAGCGAACAATCAGAATCAAAAAATATAGTGACCTACAGACTTACCCACGTCTACCAAATGGCACTGTGGTCGAAGTTGAAAAGGAAGTCGAAGTGCCTATCGAAGAATGGATCTACAATTTCGGACCACAACAATTTATGCAGCTGGTGTTGATCGAAGATGGGCGAATTCGGTCGATTTCAGACTTGGGATATGGACGCTAATCTCTGGCCTGTCGCCATAACTTAAACGCTTGGTTTTGTGATTTTTTGGTAGTGTTTTTTTAATCATAATCAATGCCAGTAGTTTGCTGTTGTTGATTAAGTACACAATCTCCCCGCTTGCATACCACTGATGCAACAAAAGCAGTGATTTATGACAATTTTTCTTTTCGGATACATTGATCCGTGAGGGAAACCATTAAAATAAGCCTTTCAATATCAGCCGCAGGATTCGCAGTGAACACATGACATGTTCTCAAGATGCGGTTTCGACTGCGATACTTGAATTTCTAACTGCATTCCCGTGTTTTTCGATATTTTTGCCGCCTAGAGTGAATGAATAAACCCTTCTTGTCTAACGCGCAATTTAAGGTCCTGATGCTCAGTCTGGTCCTGTTTTTTGGCGTGCTCGACATTTGGGGCAGTCTATATTGGCAGCGCGCTGCGGGGCCAGGCATCGCTGCCGAATTGGGGATCACGCTCGGAACCCCAGATCGCGACTATCGATTACCTATCGAAGCGATCCAATCGTATTCGCCTTTACAACAGCATCAAGTAAAACTTGGTGATCGCTTGGTGTTCGAGCACGCGGGCGATGAGAATCGTTTGTTTTCGGTTGAAGATACGGTTGGCATGTATTTGTATCGCAATACCAAAGTTAGTGGTAGCGGTGGTGCTGCGCCCGAATATCTGCAGATTAAACCAGTCCCCAAAATGATACGTCATGCAGAGTTTTGGCGAGCGATTACCTTGGTGCAGTTTGCGACGACTTACATTGCGCTGTTTATCATCACTTTGTTGGTTTGGCGTCATCCAGGCAATGTGCCAATGCGAGTGCTGTCATTTGCGATGTTGGCGATTGTTCCCGATACCTTTATTTCTTTTCTGCCTTGTGGCGTATTACAAGATTTTTTGTCAGTGTATTTGTTCCCGATTGAAGTATTCGTCGGCTACGTCTATTTCACCTATTTTTGTTTGATTTTTCCGGAAGGGCGTCCCCATTGGAATAAACCTTGGGTGCGTTGGGGATTTTATTTGTATGTGGGATTGTTTGCGACCTACACCATCACGTATATTTTATTAAGAGTCGGGTTGTTGCCTTGGGAAGTCCGTGAATCGCTCAACCTCTTGATCTGGCGCCGCTGTTCTGCGGTGGCTTCGGTTATTTTATCTCTGGGCGCATTAATCTTGTCATGGCGCGCCAGTTCAGGAATCACCCGCCAGCGTTTGGCTTGGATAGGTTTCTGCATGGGGAATATCTACGCCATCTACATGTTTCATAACTTGTTTCGTATTCTTGTAGAAGAACGAGAGGTCGTATTCTTTGAACTGTTTAATTCTACTGTGATTTTTTTGGGTTACTGTGGTTTAGGTTATGCGTTACTCAGAAATCGTCTCTTCGATTTTAGCTTTGCTATTAATCGTTTTAGTGTCTATGCGATTACTGGATCGGGAATACTGTTAAGTGCTGCCATCATGCAAATGCTGATTGCACCTTGGTTTAATCTCGATGTCCGTTGGAAGACACTGAGCTTTGATATCGTTTGTGGTGCTGTATTAATTGCTTTGTTTCGCCCCTTGTATGCGGTAGCGGAACAATTGGTACGTACTTGGCTCTATCCAAAATGGCGCATCCAAGAAGAAACTTTGCAAATCGCTGTGGCAAATGCAGCCAATTTGATTGGGCAAGACGAGTTAGTCAATCATTATCTCAATGCTTTACGTGCTTACACTGGCGGCGCCAAAGCGGCGATCTACACTTGTCATGAAGGTTTCTGCAATAAGATAGCGGGTGATTTGAGTGAAGCACCATCGAAGATAAGTGCGCTTGGTGGGGAACTAGCGCGCATGCTGACCTCGCGCTTCCCACAGTCGATGCAGCATCTTGTCGGTGGCAGTGCATTGTTGGTGCCCTTCACCCATCGCGGACAGTTGACAGGCTTACTTATAGTTGGGAATAAACCAGACTTTAATCAATACCGTCCCGATGAAATACGTTCGATCAGGCGAACGGCGGATGCTTTAGACCAAGATTTGCAAGCCGAGGCGCAGCGCACCCACCAACAAATTTTAGCGGAGAAAGTTGCCGCCGAATTACATGCGAGGGAGATGGCCGAGTTAGCGAATGAGGCTAAGAGCTCTTTCCTGGCCAATATGAGTCATGAAATCCGAACACCAATGAATGCAATTATAGGTCTAGCCTATTTGACTCTTCGAACAGAGTTGAGCCACAAGCAAAGAGATTACCTCAGTAAGATTCATGATGCAGGCAATGCTTTGCTCGGTATCGTCAATAGTATTCTTGATTTTTCCAAGATCGAAGCAGGAAAAATGGAGGTCGATTTCAGCCCTTTTTCTTTGGATGATGTAATCAGCCATGTCAACACGGTGACCTCGCAAAAAGCACAAGAAAAAGGTTTGCATCTTCGCATGGAGATTGCTCCAGATGTACCGAGGTTTTTAGTGGGTGACGCGATGCGCCTAGGACAAATTTTGGTGAATCTAGTGAATAACGCCATCAAGTTCACAGAAGCAGGAAGCGTGCAGGTTGATATTCAACGCGTGAGCGAAGCCGATGATTTGCCAGGTATGCCAGTTGCTCTGCAATTCGCTATTGTCGATACTGGTATTGGTATGACTGCAGACCAAGTGGAACGTTTATTCTCAGCTTTTACCCAGGCCGATAGTTCAACCAGTCGCAAGTTTGGCGGAACTGGATTAGGCTTGTCAATTTCGCGCCAACTTGTCGAACTACTTGGAGGACAGATTGCAGTGCAGAGTCAGTTTGGTGTTGGCTCTCGTTTCGAATTTAGCTTGCCATTTAGCGAATGCACACAAGCAAATCTGCTGCAAATGGGGCGATCTATCTCCACTTCGAAAAATCATTACAGTAACACCTTGGTTCTTTTGGTCGAAGATAATGTAATTAATCAACAGATTGCGGTTGAGTTACTCGCGACTGTCGGTATTCATGTCGATGTGGTAAACGGTGGTCAAGAGGCGCTCGATAAACTTGCGAGTTTACCTGCTGCGACTTACGACATGATTTTGATGGACCTTGAAATGCCAGGGATGGATGGACATCAAGCGACCAGACAAATACGCTCACTTGATCGTTATCACCAGATTCCTATTGTCGCAATGACGGCACATGCGATGGCAGATGTACGTCAGCGTTGCATGGACCAAGGGATGCAAGATTTTTTAGCCAAGCCCGTACAGCCCAATGCACTGTTCAATATGCTGGCGCGTTGGTTGGAGCATAAGGCGCTGTCTGGCGGAATCTTACATTTGTGTGAAGAGCGAGAACCCTATGTGCTAGACCCCAACAAAGAATCGTTTGATTTTTCTTGTTTACGACATATCGATAGTAATCAAGGTTTAAGTTTGATGATGGGCAAACGTGATTTGTATCTGAAAGTCTTGGGAAGCTTTCGTGATGGACAGACGCACACGGCACAACAGCTATCTTCGGCCATCGAAAACAATGACTTTGATCATGCCTTGATGTTGGTACACACGCTTAAGGGACTAGCGGGCAGCATCGGAGCTAAACAAGTACAGGCTGATGCAGTCCAATTAGAACTGACGCTACATCTGTTTAAGCAAGATAGCGTTAACCGATTAGAGTGCTTACGGCACCTCGACAAATTACAGCAATCCTTAGATCAAGTTTTACTTGAGTTACAGCGCCAGCTGCCTAGTCAACTTCTAGTGGCTGCGGCACCGGAGAACACCTCGCCAGTGAGTGCTGAAACCATGGAACATCACCTTGCAGAGCTCAAAGAATTATTACAAGCCTGTAGCGGCGACTGTCCTCATTATTATGAAGAACACCGACATTTATTCATGCAATTGTTTGCGCCAGCAATTCTTGGACGTATCGATCAGCACATAGCTCAATATGAGTTTGATGAAGCTTTATCTTTGCTAGCGCAGCGCCAATAAATGTGTAGCTTGGCGATTCTCAGTCTTTCAGACCACAAGTCGCAGGTAATGTATGCGTGACTATAGGTTGGGCAGCATGACTCTGATTAGTCAACCCGAATATCTGCGCAAGATGAGAAATCTGAGCGCGCAATTATTAGTTTGTCTGATAGCCCGATCAGCATCAGGTATTTCCCAAATTTAGAATAAAGCTCTACACTCTTTAGGTTTTCTTACCTTGAGATCGTTTATGTTGAAGTCAACTATGTATAGCGCACGCAGTCAGGCCATTGAACCTTTCCACGTGATGGCTTTGTTAGCTAGAGCAAACGAGTTACAAGCAGCTGGTCAAGATGTCATCCATCTTGAGATCGGAGAACCAGATTTCACTACCGCGGCGCCCATCATCGCGGCTGGACAGGCAGCGTTAGCCAATGGTAAGACACGTTACACAGCAGCTCGAGGATTGCCGGAATTGCGTGAGGCTATCGCCCAATTTTATGCAAAACGCTACCAAGTTAATATTGATCCGCAACGCATCATGGTGACACCGGGCGGCTCAGGTGCCTTACTATTAGCGACTAGTCTCTTGGTCGAGCCTGGTAAGCATTGGTTAATGGCTGATCCTGGCTATCCCTGCAATCGGCACTTCTTGCGTTTGATTGAGGCTTCCGCGCAGCTGGTTCCAGTCAATGCTGATGTTCGATATCAACTCACCCCCGCACTGGTAGAGCAATGCTGGAATCAAGATACTGTAGGTGCCTTACTTGCCTCGCCAGCAAACCCAACTGGCACAATGTTGAGTAAAAGTGAGTTGGCCGCCATGTCGACTGCCTTAAAAGCCAAGCAGGGGCATTTGGTGGTGGATGAGATTTATCATGGTTTGACCTATGGAGTTGATGCAGCGAGTGTGCTTGAGGTCGACAATGAAGCCTTTGTGCTGAATAGTTTTTCGAAGTATTTTGGGATGACAGGTTGGCGCCTTGGCTGGTTAGTCGCTCCTGAGCAAGCGATTCCTGAATTGGAAAAGCTGGCCCAGAATTTATACATTAGTGCTCCTAGCATGGCCCAATACGCGGCACTGGCCTGCTTTGAAGAGGAAAGCATCGCTATATTTGAAGCGCGTCGACAAGAGTTCGCCCAACGTCGAGACTTTATGTTGCCGCGCTTGCGCCAGTTGGGCTTCAAGATCGAAGTTGAACCACAAGGGGCGTTTTATCTGTATGCTGACATTAGCGCTTTTTGCGAACAGGGTGGCGATGCTTTTAGTTTCTGCCAACATTTCCTTGAATCAGAATTTGTCGCGTTCACGCCAGGTTTGGATTTCGGACGCCACCGCGCACATACCCATGTACGCTTTGCATACACGCAGAATATCAGTCGTCTGCAACAAGCCTTAGAACGCATAGAAAGAGGGCTAAAAACCTGGCGTGCAAAATATTAAACCTAGCCGTACAGTTCACTTTGACATGGCGGCTTGCGCGATGAAGCGGTGGTAAAAACGTATCATGTCGAGGTAATTTTCAATCGACATGCGCTCATTCGTACCGTGAAAACGCGCGAGGTCTTCGCTGTTAGCATGGACTGGTGAAAATTTGAAAATATGTTCGCTGAGATCTTCAAATTTGATAGAGTCTGTTGCGCCTAACATGAGCCCAGGTGCGACGATCGTATTGGGGAATATTTCACGAATCGTGCGACTCAAAAGTTGGTATTGAGCCGAATTGCTGGCACTGACTTTGGATGCATTGACGGCTCTTGGCATGACTTTGATTGTGAATTCGGATTCAGTGATCACTTGTTTGATCTGCTGTTGCAATTCACGCAGCACTAGGTCTGCATTATCACCCGGTAGTAGACGAAAATTGAGGGTGGCTTCGGCTATACCCGGTAATACGTTTTCTTTATTGCCCGCATTGCTCATGGTGAGTGCTGTTGTTGTGTGTAGTAAGGCGCGGGTGGCATCGTTTTTTTCTAGATCGTGTTTTACCAAACCTGAAAATAACCAAAGATTAGAAAGCGCGATACGGTTGAGACCATGCATTTCAGGAGCAATAGTCTCAAACAATTCTTTTGCCACACCTTGAATTTGACTTGGTCTTGGGTGTTGGTCCAGGTAATTAAGCACTCGGCTCAATTTAGCAATGGCGCTTTGGCCCGGTGCTGGTGGCATAGAGGAATGTCCAGGCTCTGCCTTTACTTGTATCTGAACGCTTAGATAACCTTTTTCTGCTACACCAATCAAAGCGGCTGCATGATCGAGACCCGGAAGCATGTCGTGCGTGATGAGCAAACCTTCATCCAGTACCATATGTAGCTTGATTGCGCGTTGTTTGAGTAAGCTTGCGATTTGTTCTGCGCCACGCGTTCCTTGTACTTCTTCATCCGCACCGAAGGCGAAATACAATGTACGTTGTGGTTGAAATCCCGACTTGATAAGCATCTCTAGGGCTTCCATCTGTGCCATTAGATTGCCTTTATCATCCCAAGTGCCCCGCCCCCAAATATAGCCATCTCTTATCGCACCTGAAAATGGAGCAAGTTGCCATTGTGTTTCGGTGCCAGGGGCAATCGGAACCACATCTTGATGCGCTAAGATTAGTACACCAGACGCTGTGGTGTCTGTTCCCGGCCAAGTGAATAGGAGACTCAAATCATTGATGGTCTCGTGGCGCAGATGCGAATGCACTGCAGGGAATTTTCGTTGTAAGAGTTGATGCAACTGTCTAAATTGATCGCCATTGAGTTCAGCATCATCGGCTGACGAAATGGTTTTGAGTTGTACTGCGGAGCTAAGATTGTTGATGACCTGTTGGGTATCGATCTTGATTGGTGCGACTTGATGCACTTGAACTTGTTTTGAAACTTGACGATATGTATTAATACCCAATGCTATACACAACAAAAGAATGAAGAGCATGGTAAGGAATAGCAGGCGACGCAAAATAGACATAATCGACTCGTAGTTAAGGCCTAAGTTTGCTACTGTGTCTCAAGCAGTATCAGTAGTCAATCAAACCAGAGCAAAGTGTTAATTGTTTAAGCCTAGCTCTTGATAAGTCTTGATTCCATCTTTTGTCGAGATTGAGCTGTAGAGAAATTATCTTACAATAGTGGTTTACAGGATGTTGTGGAAGGAAATTTCATGCCTAAGCTTGATGTGATTAAGGCCTCACAGTTATCTGGATGGAACCACATTGATGCATTACTTGACGATGGCCCTGGATGGAACTGGCTGACGCCAACCCGTAGTACTATCTACTATAGCTTTTCTGTCACCGCGGGTACCGATCCTAAGAGCACAGGTGTTACGGGCGCTTTGTCAGCTTTTAACGCGGCTCAACAAGCGGCCGTGGTTGATATTCTTCGTCAGATCAAGCAGCTTACCGGTATCACTTTTACCGAAATTGGCGATGGTGCGAAAGCAGATATTCATTTCGCTAATGCCAATATCATCACTGCCAATAACGCTGGACTCACCAATTGGACCTCGAGTTATCAATACGATAGTAAGCAGGAAATTATCAATTACGTGGCACAAGCCTATGTGTATGTTGATAATGCGGAATCAGGTAACCTTTATAGTGCCCCAGCGGCAGGTAACTATGCTTATGAACTATTGATGCACGAACTTGGTCATGCAATGGGTCTTAAGCACCCATTTTCTGGTGCAATCGTGTTACCCGCATCGCAAGACAATACCGAATTTACCTTGATGTCCTACAAGCAAAGCAGTTTGCACTCTAGCTATGGTCCTGATGATATTGCCGCTTTAGCTTGGTTGTACGGAGGTGATGGTTTAGGTGGAAATTTGGGTGTCGGTACACAAGGCAAGTACTTGATTGCGACAGCTAACAATGACGTGATTCAAGCCTCGCTAGGGAATGACCAAATTGACGGACAAGGTGGTCAAGACTTAGTTAATTTTAGCGACCCTCGAGCGACCTACAAATTGAGTGGAACGCCAACGAATCTCGCAGTGCTTGGCAAAGAAGGAACAGATGCGATTCGGAATGTTGAACGTTTACACTTCTCAGATATGACGGTTAATTTGTCGGTACAGGCGATTGCTGCTTCGGTTAATTCGCTCGATGTTCAGCATCTTGAGGAATTATATATTGCGTTTTTCAATCGTATTCCGGATGCAGACGGTTTAGCCTACTGGATTGATCAATTCAAGAGCGGTAACAGTTTGCGTCAAATTGCGGATGCATTTTATAACGCTGGAGTCGCGTATTCTTCTTTGACGGGTTACACCAAAGACATGAGCAATGAGGCCTTTGTAAATCTGATTTATAAAAATGTGCTTGGCCGTATTTCGGGCGCCGATCCTGAAGGATTAAGTTATTGGAGCAATGCCTTAGCTAGCGCCGAGGAGTCTCATGGATCCTTGGTGATATCCATCCTTAATAGCGCGCACACTTATAAAGGCGATCCCCAATTTGGATGGGTGCCTGATTTGCTAGACAACAAAATCAATGTCGCACATATGTTTGCGGTGAAAGCTGGGCTGAACTATAACTCAGACATTGAGTCGGTACAAATGGGGATGAAAATAGCTGCTGAAATTACACCTACGACGATTGATGCCGCAATCAAACTGATAGGCTTGAACCCAGATCAATTTAATTTAGCGTAATTAATTACACCCCTACACTAAACGGCTAAGGTGAGCCAGAGGGGGCATGAGTATGTCAACAAGCGAGCAAATAAAGGAGCGAATAAGCGTGCAAATAAACGAGCAAATAAGCAGCCTTAAAAATTGATGAAGCGATCTTATTTTGTGTTGACGCTAACCGTGCGCCCTTAGTTCTAGGTAAGAGCGACACGGATCATGAGAGTGCTTCGTTGAAGTAATTAGTTCACCCAGTAAAAATAACGTAAGAAATGCCATTCTGGACTCTTAGGATTATTGCGACCCCGTTCTAATGCAGCTGCTGCCATCTCGGGGAGCTTGCTTGGCTGCAGTTCTGCTGTGATTTTGGCACAAGCGTACTTCAAGGAATTCACGTTATCAAAATAGGTTGGTGCCTTTTTAAATAATTGAGCTACGTTTAATCCTTCATCCGCAGCGCACATTTTCGCACCTGCGCCAAGCACACCACCAGCGTTAGTAGGCACTGCCAAGACGGTTTTCCCATTCCATAAAGTGATGGTCTCTGACAGGAAATTGCCCCAAATATCAAAAGCTTCTTGATCCATCGCTAAGGGGAAGACATGGTTTTTCTGTTTTGGATTGGGAATCCATTCGTCCTTGTCATCGGTTTCTGCCAACAGTGATAGACGCATTTTGTTTGATGTTGCAAAGCCCGAACCAATTAGTGCATGTGCTCTTTGAAGCGAAGCGCTGTCAATCATTTTGATGCGCATGCTTCGACGATTGTTGGTATCAAGCTGAAACGAGAGGATCAAATTTGCGAAGCCCTCAAAAAATTGGTGATAGGCGAGCGCCCAATAAACGTCACTCTGATCTACTTGAAATTTTGCTTCAAGATTAAAATGTTGCTGATAATAGGCGGCGTCATCGCTGGGCATACTAAGCGACCAAGCGCGCTCACCCGGTTTCACAATCGCAAAAAAATACTTCTCCCAAGTTTGAATTTTGCCGTCGCCATTCAAATCGAACTGCCATTGCGCAGGTTCTAACATCAGCCCTTCATTCGGCTTTAACTGCAAGCTTTCGAGCACTTGTCGGCTAGCGTTCAATTCATTTCGAATCAAAGTTATTTCCTTACGCAGCATGGAATCGAAATCTTTGCTGGTAAAGTCCTTGTTCGGATTCACTTTCATTTGATCGACCCACTGCGCAATTTGTTTGAGTAATGCAATATCGCGGCAAATCACTTGGCTTTGCTTGTCGGCGGCATTTTTGGCTAACTTGTAGGAGGCTTTAGCCTGCAGCTGACAGGTTTGTTGTATACCTTCACCGCTAGAAAAATTATTTTGAGCCTTACTAAGGTTAGGCACTAGACTCAAACCTAGGCCAGTGGCAATCAGGATGGATTTCAGCATGGGTAGGGTTTCCCTATCGAAAAAAAGCTGTCTGAATGACAGCAGGCTGCAGCATAACAAAACGCACAAATAATTGGGTGCGAATTATAAGGAGTAGTACAAATTGTCAGCATCAGTTGCACCTTGTTATACTTTGCATTTATTTTTGTAAGTCGTGGTAAATCGTCTGCTGGCGTCAAGTTAGTTCAACTTACGCTAAGTTACCCACGCAAATTTCATAGGATGTTTTGGGAGAGTGTTATGTTGAAGTCGTGGCCCCGTCTTTATCTGTTTATTGTATTGATGTTTAGCGTCGCTTTTCCTGCAAGCGCGGAGTTCTTGAATATTCCTATCGTTTGCGGTCAAGGCGCGAATGCTTTGCACGGCAGCCTCATGATTCCTAGTCATAAGAATAAGCCGCCTGTGGTGTTGATCGTTGCGGGTTCTGGCCCAACCGATCGTGACGGTAATAACGCGTCCTTGAACGGCAAAAATGATAGCCTCAAAATGTTGGCAGAGGAACTAAGTATTGCTGGCTTTGCCACCGTACGTTACGACAAGCGAGGTGTTGCCGCGAGTGTCTCGGCTGCTAAATCAGAAGATGAACTCCGTTTTCAAACCTATGCTGACGATGTAGAGGCTTGGGTCAACATGCTGAGTGCAGATCCGCGGTTTAGTCGCGTAGCGATCATCGGTCATAGTGAAGGATCTACCTTGGGAATGCTGGCGGCGAAGAAAACAAATGCTGCTGCCTATGTTTCTTTAGCAGGGCCAGCCCAATCAGCATCGAAGATCTTACGTGTGCAGTTGCAGGGGAAATTGCCACCCGAGCTGGCACAGATGAATGAAACGATCCTTAAAAGTCTTGAAAACGGCAAAACCGTAACAGATGTTCCTGCGCCTTTGTTGGCACTGTATAGACCGAGTGCACAACCGTATTTGATTTCTTGGTTTCCTGTGGTGCCAGCAGAGGTCATCGCTCAATTAAAAATGCCGGTGGCAATTTTCCAAGGAGATCATGATATACAAGTGTCGGTAAGTGAAGCTGAAGCCTTGGCAAAGGCGCAGCCTAAGGCCAAACTTTTCATCGTCAAGGGAATGAATCACATTCTGAAAGATGTGCCTTTGGATAGCGCAAAACAGGTAGCCTCCTACAGCAATCCGGATTTGTTATTGAACGCCGAATTTTTAAAAGAGTTGATTTCGTTTTTGCGTGCCAATCTACAATCATCTAGTTCAAATTAGGACTAACTCTGGTACGGTAAACGAATAGTAAAACACGTACCCTTACCAACCTCAGATTCAAAGCTAATTTCACCGTGATGTTTTTTAATGATTTTCTTCACGATATCGAGTCCTAGGCCGCTACCTTCGCCTACGGGTTTGGTCGTGAAGAACACGTCAAAAATCTTATCGCGTATCGCTTCAGGGATACCTTGTCCAGTATCGGCGATACTCACTACGGCATCATTGTCGATTTTTTTGATACTGATGGTTAGGCTGCCTTGATACTCCATGGCCTGCAAAGCGTTGTGTATTAGATTTACCCAAACTTGAACTAGTTCGTCAGGCCAACATGCAATTTCAGGGATGTCGTCGAATTGGCAAATTAGCTCGGTGCCCTTATTGATTTTGTTCTGGTAGAGCGTCAATACTGTTTCCATGCCCTCGCGCAAATTACTCATTTGTTTCTCGTGGCTACTGCCAATGCGTGAAAATGATTTAAACGCAAAAACAATTTTTGATACGCGATCAACCGCAACCTGAATATTTTTCGCACTGTTGACGATCGCTGCAATTTCATTTGCCGCATGCAGAATGCGATCACACTCATTGTGCTGCAACAAAGGAAGATATTTATTGAGCTGATTTTGTGCGCGTAATTGAACCAAAATTGATGCCTTACGTCGCGCATCGCCGATACCAAGTTGTTCTAATGCAGTTATCGTTTCGTTGACGATTCTTCTTTCTTCTCGCGTGTTCAAAATAACGTTGCTTGTATTGACGTCGGAAATGAGTTCCAAAAAAAGTTCACGTAAATGTGGTTCTAGTAAATACATCAAACTCGAGAGATCTGTCATCGCAGTGTTGAGTGCGTTTGAAATATTGTTGCCACTCGATTTGATTGCTCCGATAGGGGTGTTGATTTCGTGCGCCACATTGGCGACTAATTGTCCTAGAGAAGCCATTTTCTCTTGTTGCGCTAATTGTCTTTGGGCGTCGATTAAATGGCGGTGCGATTGTGAATTGGCTACTGCAATGGCCACATAGTTGACCAAAGCGCGCAAGAACTCCAGTTGATCCTGTTGATAAGCGTGCTCACGTGGGCTTTGTATGGTCATACAGCCGATCACTTTTTCTTCGAGTATGAGTGGCAAGTAAATAATCGATTGCATAGGCTCGCCCGATTTCGCGGGCGCGATTTTATCGAAGTATTGCAACAGCTCAGATTCTGTATTCGTGATCAATTCTCGTTTGTGTTCAACACACCAGACCGCTGGCCTATCTTTTTCGTCCATGTTGTAGCGGAATGCTTCTTGTCGAACTCCACCTTCGATCATATAGTCAACCTCGATGGCATTGGTACTTGTATCGAGAAAAGCGATGCCAAAAACGTGCGCATCGACTCGCGCGAAGACTTGTTCTTGAATTCGAGCGAAGGCTTTTTCGGTGTCAAGCGTAGCCGTCAGGCCTTGGCCTACTTCACCGAGTTTCATGATGTCTGCGGTGCGGGCATCAACCAGATTTTGTAGAAGATTTTTCTCTTTGCGCACGCGTTCAATGCGCAATTTGTACATGCTGTAGATGCTACCGCCAACCAGCAACAGCACTAAAACGATAAACCATTTGGTCTGCCAAAATGCAGGCAAAATAATAATCGGAATGCTGAGCTCTTGTTTGCTCCATTCTCCTTGATTGTTGCTACCGCGAATTTGTAAAGTGTATTCGCCAGGCCATAAATTACTGTAGCTGACATTGCGATGTTCCGCGTCGGTTTCTATCCACTCACTTTGATAGCCTAATAGGCGATAAGCGTAGCGGTTGCGTTGTGGTGCGAAATAGTCCAACGCAGCAAATTCAAATTCGAAGTGTTTTTGATTGGGGCGCATACGCAAGCCCTCTTTAATTTGAATTAAGTTTTGGTCAATACCGTCGGTTTTTAATTTAGTTAATACGATAGGCGGTTGAAAATCCCAAGCTGCAAATTGTTCGGGTTTGATGATTGCAGCGCCTTTGGTGCCACCGTAAATAAATAAGCCATCACGGGTTTTTGTGTAGCTACCAATCCATGCGGTACCAATATCGATGCCAACCGATTTTGAAAGTTCGGTAAGCTTATTTTGCACTGGGTCGTACACGAACCACTGCGTCCAAATTCTTCCTAATTTGTCTTCTTGTAAGTTCCCACCTAGGTAGAGTGCAGGGCGCCCCACTTTATCGCCGATATGCTCGAATTTTGCAGTGGTACCGTCCCATTTGATGAGTTTATCGAAGCCCTGCGAAGTATCTACCCAGAGCTGCCCTTGGTGGTCAAACAAGAGGCCATTAACGTCGTCGTGACTGAGACTAAGTGGATCGTAGTCCAAGTGCATGATTTGTTTGAGTTCAAGTGTGTTGGGATTGAGTATCCAAACACCATGTTCGCTTGCAGTCCAAATATTGCCTTGGGCATCTTCTGTGATTGCGGTGATATAACCGGAATTTTGTAAATCTTTATTGGTGGCGAAGCTCTCAAATGTTTCGCTGTTAGGACGCCAACGAGCGAAGCCTTGTGTCGTACCGACCCATAGTTCTTGTTTTTTGCTGATGTAAAGTGTTGGGGTTTGATTGCTGGGCAAACCATGCACAACCGAATACGATTGCCAATGTCGTGCACCAGGTTTAAGTCGCTTCAAGCCCGACTGACGTGTACCTGCCCATAGCGTGCCATCAGCCATTTCTGCGAGTGCCAGAACGGCAGGTGACATTGAAGTTTCTGCTTGATTTGGAGTGGGTCTGTAGCTGCCGATCAGCCCGCGGCGACGGTCAAAAATGTCGATGCCATTGCCTTCGGTACCTATCAAAATACGGCCGTCTGAGGTCTCTAGCACACTTCTGACGTTAGCTCTACTCAAGCCACTGAGATAACCGGGACTGTGGCGTAACATACGTATGGTGTCGTGCAAGGGATAGTGTTTTTGTATTCCGTTGCCCCACGTTCCTATCCAGAGTAGGCCAGAACGATCTTTGAGCATCGCGCCGATTTGATCCAATGCGAGACTATTTGGCATGGCAGGATCATTGCGCATACGATGCAGGATTGCGCCATCTGAAGCTCGCACAATGTAGATGCCATAACCATAGCGAGACAACCAAATTTCTTCTTTATCCGCTTGGACAATGCCGTCAACTACGTTGTCTGCGAGTGCATTGCCGACGATAGAATCGAGTCGAATACGATGGAGTCTATAGGTTTTGGGCTCTAACCAGGCGGCGCCATCGCTGGTCAAACCAAGCCATATTTTGCCATCGGCTGCTTCAAAGATACTACTGATGCCGTGCTTCGCGAGTGAATCCGGTTTATTCGGATCAGATCCTATTAATTCGAAGGTTTTTTGATCGCTAGAAAGACGCTGTAGACCACTGAAACTACCTATCCATAAATTGTCTGCTTTATCGACATAGATGCTGCGTATCTTCTCCGAGGTAAGACTGTTGTTGGTGGTGGGGTCGTGCCGAAAGCGTTTTAACTCGCCGCCATTTGGCGGAAGATAGGCTAAGCCTAAAATTTCCGCTGCGATCCAGATCCCGCCTTTGGAATCCCCGGTGAGTCCGATTAAACGCCCAACTTTGGTTTCGTCATTAACATCCTTGGACAATTCAATTTCTTTGAATTGTTTGAGTTTAGGATTGAAGACAGCGATTTTTCCTCCGTAGCCGGCAACCCAAAGTTGACCATCACGGCTAGGCCATAAAGATTTGACGTAATCATCGGGCAGCGAGAATTGATCACGATTGATGTGTACGAACTTTTCGAAACGATAACCGTCGTAACGTACTAATCCTGATTGCGTACCTATCCACAAAAATCCTTCGCTATCTTGCGTTAAGGCCGTTACGATATTGATAGGAAGTGATTCTTCATTGCCGATTTTTTCGAAGAAGTGATGGGTGTACCAAAATTCTTGAGGGTAGTGGCCGCTATTGGAGGATGGTGGGGTTTTCTCGTTTTTGGTCGTATTTAAATCGCCAGGTGTGGCGGAGGCGAACAAGCCGAAGCTCATACTCCACAGGAGAGAAAAAATGATTGTGAAGTAGCGTAGCGACGAGGGTGGTAAGTGCTTCAGTTTAATCATAGACTTCATTACTTATCGGTCTCCAGGGAAGCACGGCTTCGAAGCGCACAACTTTCAGCTTGAATTAGGGATTTCGGGTGATGAAAAAGTTTCTTTTGAACACTCTTATATAGTATCACTCGACATACGCATGACTAGGTCTCTGTGGTTTTTTGTCAATCGAAACAGGTTTGAATTGTTTAATTAAGTATCCTTTTTCTTTCTGTGTCAGTAATTGTCTTTATCTTAATTGCCAGTTTTCTACCCTCATTCTTGATTTTGTGTAGAAATGTGTGAAACGCTAAAAATTCCTCTTGCGCAACATCAGCGCATGGTGAATACTTTGCTTTGAAGAAAGTAATTCTAATCGGCTTAAGCTGAAACCGTGTTGGTTAGCGATTCCGAAATTGTGATTGGATGTGGTTCATGAAGGACAGCGGCATCATACTTTGCGTTGATGATGACACCACCGTGCTGATAGCATTACGCACGTTGCTTGCGCACGCATTGGGTCCGAACCATCTGATAGAAATTGCGGAAAGTGGTGAAGAAGCGCTGGAAATTCTAGAGGACTTAAAGAGTAGCGGTGATACTCTGAGCGTAGTCATTTCCGACTTTATCATGCCTGGTATGCGCGGTGATGAACTCTTAATTGAGATTCATCAACGCAGCCCGCAAACGATGACCATCATGTTGACGGGGCAGAGTGATTTTGAAGGTGTCAAAAAAGCCATTAATCAAGCCAATCTGTATCGTTTTCTTGAAAAGCCTTTCAATCACGACGATATCGTATTAACTGTACGCTCCGCCTTACAGGCGTGCGCCCATGAGCAGCAATTAACTGCACAAAATATACAGCTTCGTAGCCTTAATGCTGAACTAGAAGTGATGCTCAAGAAGGTCCAAGAATCTGAACGGTTTTTGGAAGAACGCGTTGCGGTGCGCACGCGTGAACTCGATGAAAAAAATCAGGCCTTGCAACAAGCACTGCGCACCTTAGAAGATGTGGAGCGCATTTCACGTCATGATCTGAAAACGCCCTTAGTTAGTATCGCTGCGGCACCAACCTTGTTACGTGCTGGACGCATTCTGAGTAAACACGAAGAAGATATTTTAACGATGATTGAGAGCGCGACCAATCGTGCCCTCAGTATGGTGAATTTGTCGCTTGATCTATTTCGTATGGAGAGCGGCAGTTACGTATTTCGGCCAGCCTGTGTTGATTTGACCAACATCGTAGCGGCAGTGGCTTTGGGTTTATCCGCGCATGCGCAATCGAAGTCTGTCAGTATTCATGTCCCTGACGATGAACCCCATGTATATGCAGAAGCCGATGATTCTTTGTGTTACTCGATCATCGGTAATCTATTAAAGAATGCAGTCGAGGCAGCGCCAGAGCACTCCACAGTGATGGTGACGCTGATCGATGGCCCCGAGGTTCTATTAGCGATTCATAATCAAGGTGCAGTACCTGTCGCCTTACGTGATACCTTCTTCGATAAATATGCGACCGCCGGCAAAATTGGAGGTACTGGATT
>CALKVB010000414.1 GCA_937996605.1 uncultured Oxalobacteraceae bacterium
TGTGGTGACCTGACGCGTTGCATGTAACATCAAATAAGTTGGTTCATTACGCAAACCCGGCAAGAGTGTTCTGGTCTCTCCAAGCAGAAAAGATGTGGCACACGCTGAAGCACAGGTACCACGCACTTCTGTATCAAAATGGTGGGTGTTAATTAATTGTTCGAGCTGATCAACGATGATGCCAGCGGATGAACTTGCACCGGGTGAATTACGAAATTGAATCACGTTGTATTGTTGAGGATGCCTATCAACCATATTTTGAAGTTCCAACAAGCTCGCCTTCGTTAGTTCACCACGCCATATCAATCGCGAATGATCACTCACAATCTTACGTGGCACCACCAACAAAATCAGAACCACCAAAGCTACTACTAGCGGTTCTCCGAAAATAATTAGTTGTCGTAAAAACTTTTTCTTCAACACTGTACTTTTCAAGCTCGTCTCAAATAAATTCGATGCACAAAACGATGCTTTCTCTCCAAAATAGAACTTAACTTTTTACAAAGTCATATTCCAACAATGCATCACGCCTAGCTGACATTATGGATGGGAACTGCCCGACACAGTCGAAGTTTTATCAAAAACCAATCGACTAACTTCAATATCTGAAGGCATCCCACAAAAAAACGACATTTTTTATTCGAGAAAATATGCACTGATGCCGTGCATATTGTTACTAGGGGATCTGCATTCACTATTTTTCTGCACCCAAAAAGTGAAAAATGCGATCACTTTGAAATACTGAACGCACCACATGAACGCAGCTTGAAAGTTATATTATTGGGAAATAGCTAGCATACGAAATGACAATTTCATTCTCGTTTTATCACTGCGTATAGTGACTCCATCGGCACGGCATTTGGCTCACTTGTTTGAAGCACACTTTTGACGGAATCAATCAAATAGATCATTTGATACGTTCAAATCACCAGAGCAAATGCAGATCCTTTTTTCGCGAAAACGCCGACCATAGTTTTCGTCTTTTCATTTTTCAGGAGGTTTTATGAATACGACAGCTCGCTTTTCTATCGTCCTTTCAACTGCTTTTTTTGCTGCCACAAGTTTCTGCGCAAACGCAGCTGAGATTGTCAATCCGTTCAACACCAACGCTTGTCCAGCTCCTGCATACAATGATCAACTCTTACGTCAAGATGTCAGCGGCGCTGTCAAACTGCGTTTCGCAACCGATGCGAATGGTAAAGTTGTCGATGCTCGCATCGAAGAGTCAAGTGGCAACCGAGGGCTCGATAACGCTTCGATGAACGCCCTTAAAAATTGCCAATTCAAGGCTCAAGTTGATTCTAAATTGATTGTGTTCAATTGGAAAATTCTATAAGCACAATTTGAATTGCAAAATAAAAAACGCGGCCGATTGTCACATCGATTGCCGCGTTTCTTATTTGAAGCGAAAAGCTTATAGCTCAGTTTTATTACTTCGCTGCTTCTTTCTTTTGCAGATATTTTTGTTGATACTTTTCTGTCAAACGTGATTGCTTTGTCGATCCATCGACTACCCTACCCTGAATATAGATTTGCTCAATTTTGGTCATAGTTTCAAGTGGGTCTCCGTTACTTACAAAGAAGTTTGCAAACTTACCGGCCTCTAAGGACCCTAATCTATCCGCCACACCAAGAATTTGAGCTGGATATAAAGTAATCGCTTTCAAGGCTTCATTGGCATCTAAACCAAAAGCTGATGCAACTGCAGCTTCATAAGGCAAATTACGTTCGTTGTGAGCATCATCATCGGCGCCTCCTCGTGCAATACAAAACTGCACGCCAGCCGCCGCTAATTTGCCAGCCAAGCTGTAAGGCGAATCGTAATCAGCACCTCGACGCATTGGTAATTTGTGAATGCCCGTTACCACCACCGGGATTTTTCGCTCGCGCAAAATATCAGCGAAGGCAGGTGCGTCCATACCTCCGACTAACACCATCTTCA
>CALKVB010000415.1 GCA_937996605.1 uncultured Oxalobacteraceae bacterium
CGAGTCGGTGCTAGCATCAAAATAAACTGTACCGGGTTTATTGGCTTTAAATTCCTCTAATCCGGCACGAATAATTTTTGCTATAGCAACATTGTGCTCAGCAGCAATTGAAACAATTTGTAAATTATTCAACATTAAGCTTTGCGAAAATTTTTGTATGAATTGATCAATCCGTTGGTGCTTGAATCATGTGATGTTATTGTTTCTATATTTTCAAGCTCGGGTAAAATTTGATTGGCCAATTGCTTGCCCAATTCAACACCCCATTGATCGAAGGCATTGATATCCCAAATCACAGATTGCACAAACACCTTATGTTCGTAGAGCGCAATTAAAGCGCCCAAAGAACGTGGCGTCAACGAGTCGAGCAAAACGGTTGAAGTCGGGCGATTACCTTCGAACACACGTGGTGCTAACATTTTTTCAGGTAAGTCACCGAGCTCAGCGCGCACTTCATCAATGCTCTTACCCCAGGCCATCGCTTTGGATTGTGCGAAGCAGTTAGCGAGTAAAGCTTGATTATGTCCAGGTAAGCCTGCGTCATCTTCTGCTACCACAATAAAGTCGGTTGGGATAATCGTCGCGCCTTGATGCAATAACTGGAAATACGCATGTTGACCGTTGGTACCTGCTTCACCAAACAAAATCGGTGAGGTCGTGTAATCGACACGATTCCCTTCACGGGTGACGGACTTACCGTTACTTTCCATTTCCAACTGCTGCAAATACGCTGGCAAACGCGTCATGCGTTGATGGTAAGGCGCAATTGATAAGGCTTGCAGGCCGAGGAAGTTAATATTCCACACACCGATCAAGGCCATCAAGACAGGTAAATTTTGTTCCAGCGGTGCTTGTGCGAAATGCAAATCCATTTCATGCGCGCCGGCCAGCATCTCTTCAAAGCGATCTGCGCCGACATACAAAGCGATCGACAAACCAATCGCACTCCACATGGAGTAGCGACCACCGGCCCAGTTCCAGAATGGGAACACATTCTCTTCAGCGATGCCAAAGGCAGTCGCCGCTTTGACGTTGGTGCTTAAGGCGACAAAGTGTTGTCGGATTTGATCTTCAGGGCAGCCATGATTGAGCATCCATTCACGTGCAGTACGCGCATTGGTCAGCGTTTCCATGGTCGTAAAAGTTTTGGAGGCAACCACGATCAAGGTTGTCTCAGGATCGGCATTTTCCAATGAGTCAGCCACATGACGGCCATCGACATTCGATACAAAATGCAAAGACAGATTTTTCTGAGACCACGGTGCCAATGCGATACATGCCATCTGCGGACCTAAGTCGGAACCACCAATACCGATATTGATGATGGTACGAATCGGCTTGCCTGTGTAACCCAACCAGCGACCTTCACGTACCGCATCACTAAAGCTACGCATTTGCGCCAATACGCTATGCACATCAGCTGCAATGTTTTCGCCATTGAGCATGAACTTCTCACCTTTCGGCAAGCGCAAAACCGTATGTAAAACCGCGCGGTTCTCGGTGTTATTGATCGCCTCGCCGCGCAACATCGAATCACGTCGGCCTTCTACATCTTGCTGACGCGCGAGTGCTAATAGGTTCAGCTTCGCCGTGGTATCCATGCGCTGTTTAGAATAATCCAACAGGATGCCGCAAGCCGCTGCTGAGAAGTGCGTAAAGCGCTGAGGATCAGCACGAAACAACTCTTTCAGACTTGGCATATTATTGGCGCGCTGCTGCAATAAACACCACAATGGAGTACGAGAAACTGAGATAGCCATGATCAATAAAACCTGAGAAAGAACATTAAGAAGACTTCAATAAAACACTGGACAACTAAAGAACAAATCATTCCAACATGAATGATTTAAACGAATTATTTACCTGCTGCAGCCGCTTGCGCCGCTAACTGGCCGATCGCTGCCCAGTCATTTGCACCAATCAAATTCGCTGGACACATCCAAGAACCACCAACACAAAGTACGTTCGATTGTTGTAACAGAGTCGGCGTTGATTCAACCGTCACACCACCTGTCAAACAGAATTTCACATCAGGGAATGGGCCGCCCAGAGCTTTGGCCATTTTGACGCTCCCGACGATATCAGATGGGAATAGCTTCACCACATCAAACCCATGTTCGAGTGCCAACATCAAATCGCTAGCACCACCAACGCCAGGGAAGTATGGCAAACCTGATTCTGCAGCGGCTTTCGCCAATACAGGGGTAATGCCTGGACTAATGCCGAAAGTCGCACCACTATTGCGCACAGCATCTAATTGCGCTGGCGTCAAAATCGTTCCAGCGCCAACAGTCACGTCTGGACATGCTTTTACCACTTCACGCAAAACCGTCATGGCGTTTGGGGTGCGTAAGGTAATCTCGACCGCAGGCAAACCATTTTCTGCCAAAGTTTGCACACAACGGATCGCTTGATCGACGTCGTCAGTGACTAAAATCGGTAACACGCGAACTTGTGCGAGTTGAGAAACAATGGCGGCTTTACTGATGGTCATGATGGAATCTTTCAATAAATTAGATAAACAAAGTTGAAGCACCCTGCTCTGGCGAAGTGACTACACGTCGTTGTGCGGCAAATAAATCGCGACCATAACCGTAGCTGCTATCGATAGAAATCACAGGATTCGTACGTGATGCCCAAGTCGCTTCGTCAACCAAAGCACGCAATTCACCGGTGTGTACGTTAAGCTCAATCAAATCACCATCGCGCACTTTACCCAATGGGCCACCTTGAGAAACTTCAGGGCTCACATGCAATGCTGCAGGCACTTTGCCCGATGCACCTGACATACGGCCATCGGTCACCAAAGCGACTTTGTAGCCAGCTGACATCAAACTACCGAGCACCGGTGTGAAGTGATGCAGCTCTGGCATACCATTAGCTTGTGGGCCTTGGAAAATCACCACCGCCACAAAATCTTGGTTGAGCTGTCCTGCTTTGTAGGCACTCACTAAAGCGTCTTGCGATTCGAATACCTTGGCTGGGGCACGGACGATCCAGGCTTCTTCTGGCACCGCAGATGCTTTTACAATCGCGCGTCCTAAATTGCCTTGCAAGAGACGTAAACCACCAGTCGGTGCAAATGGCTCAGTCACATTACGCACTACCTCAGGGTTACTCGATTTTTCTGGATGCGCGACGAACGCAACTTTGCCGTCTTTCAGTTCTGGGCGAGTTGTATGGGATAGCAAGCCGTCTTTGCCGAAGACTGTCATGACATCAGCGTGCATCAAACCTTGCGACAATAACTCACGCATCACGAAAGTCGGACCACCCGCCTCTTCAAAAGCATTCACGTCGGCAGTGCCGTTTGGATAGACACGTGTTAACAATGGGATCACAGAAGACAGCTCATCGAAATCTTGCCAATCAATGATGATGCCAGCGGCGCGCGCAACGGCAATCCAATGTATCGTGTGATTGGTTGAACCACCGGTGGCCAACAAAGCGATAACGGCATTCACGATGGTCTTCTCATTAACGAGTTGACCGATAGGACGATAGTCGCCCGCCGTTTCTGTCAATTTCAACACCTGCTCAACTGCAGCTTCTGTTAAAGCATGACGCAAAGGATCGTTCGGATGAACGAAAGCAGCGCCTGGCAAATGCAAACCCATCGCTTCTAACAACATTTGATTACTGTTGGCAGTACCGTAGAAAGTGCACGTACCTGCGCTGTGATATGCCGCACTCTCAGCTGCGAGCAATTCTTCTTTTGTCGCTTTCCCCTGTGCATAGCGTTCACGCACAGCCGCTTTCTCTTTGTTCGACAAACCCGAACCCATAGGGCCAGCTGGGATAAAAATCGTAGGCAAGTGACCAAAGGCCAAGGCACCAATCAACAATCCCGGAACAATTTTATCGCAAATACCTAAGCACAAGGTCGCATCGAAAGTATCATGAGATAAAGCAATCGCGGTCGCCTGTGCAATCACATCGCGAGAAAACAAAGACAATTCCATGCCAGGACGCCCTTGTGTCACACCATCACACATCGCTGGCACACCACCCGCGACTTGCGCAGTTGCGTCAAAACGCAGCGCCGCTTCTTTAATTTGATCAGGGTAAGTTGCGTATGGCTGATGCGCTGACAACATATCGTTGTAGGCAGTCACGATACCAATATTCGGTTTCTGTGCCTGGTTAAGCCAGATCTTGGTTTTACCGTCTGCTGCAGCGTTGGCATGTGCTTGATTGGCACAAGACAGACTCGCACGACGTGGCCCACGATGGCGCATTTGCTCTAGGCGCGCTAGATATTCCGAACGCAGTGTCTTACTACGCTCTTCGATTCGTCGAGTCACTGCGGCAACCACAGGGTTCATAGCAACTTGATTTGTATTTTGTCCAGATGTCGTCATAGTTTTGTGGGGGTCTCTGATTCAGATACCTCAAAGATAGCACAAAAACAGAAAAAAGCTGTAACAAACTTTCAGAATTCCGAAATTTTTCCATTTAAAACAGAAAAACCATCAAAAATATCGTAATGAAACTACATTTTTGAAGAAATATGGTTTAAGCTATGGCATAATTTATTGCATCGAAAACCGAAGGCGAGCACCAACTGAGAAGCGGCAAACGGATAAAACAAGATTAAGCTCCACACTACCGCCCCTCAACTTAAACAACTCAAAGCACCACTTCAATTTTCAATGCATTGGTTCAATAAAGTCGCTTTACTTTTTTACTAACGAGAATTATTCGGAGTCCACATGACTACTTTTGTATTGTTTGGCGGTACTGGCGATCTAGCAAAACGCAAGATCATTCCTGCACTGTACAGCGCCTTTGTAAATGGCCGCCTAGACCCCGAGTTTTCTTTTATTGGCGCCGCTCGCGAAGCGCTCAGTGATGACGACTTCCGTAACCGTGTCGCCACCAGCATTGAAACTTACGCGGCTAAAGCAAACGGCAGCAAAGAACAACTAGCCGCATTCCTTAATTTAGTGGGCTATACCAAAATTGACGCGAAAAATCCTGAAGATTTCGAGATATTAAAATCTCGCGTCAATGCCGACACCAGCAAAGCGAAATTGTTCTACTTGGCAATTGGCCCCGATATTTTCATCCCTGTGGTTGAACAATTATCGAAACACGGTTTGGTCGAAGGCAATGCTCGCGTCGTCGTCGAGCAACCACTGGGCCGCGATGCC
>CALKVB010000416.1 GCA_937996605.1 uncultured Oxalobacteraceae bacterium
AAAAAACACATTAGGCATACAAATTTTGTGACTATTTTCAATAATATATCAGTTAGTCCTGAGGCCGACATGTCGACTGTACTTTTTCTCGTACAGCCCATAGAGAGATTGCAGAAAAAAGTACTGCAAATTTGACGATAAAACAGCACCTGTAAGCGAAAACATACGAGTAAAATCACTCTAGTGCTATCCTTCGGTTTATTACCAATTCAACTACGACAAGCCTTCATGCCAGATCAAAGCCTTCCTCCATTACCCAATGCTAACCGCACCGTGTTCTTCGTCTCGGATGGAACCGGCATTACCGCCGAAGCTTTTGGGCATTCAGTGATCACCCAATTCGACATGAAGTTCAAGCAAGTGCGCCTCCCTTTCATCGACAATGTTGAAAAGGCAGAAGACGCCGTGCGTCGTATCAACGAAGCCTTTAACCTCACAGGGAATCGTCCTATCGTATTCTCAACCTTGGTAAAGCCTGAACTTGCGAACGTAATCTTTCGCTCCAAGGGCTTACACATGGATTTGATCCAGACTTTTGTGGCGCCACTCGAAGAGGAGTTAGGCGTGAAATCAACCCACACTGTGGGGCGCAGTCATAATATCGCGGACACAGAAGAATATAAAAACAGGATAGAAGCGATTAACTTCTCCTTGGCTCATGACGATGGGCAGTCCAACAAAAACCTCGAAATGGCAGATGTGATCTTGGTCGGGGTTTCACGCTCAGGCAAAACGCCGACGACTCTATATTTAGCGATGCAATACGGCATCAAGGCAGCCAATTACCCCTTAATTCCCGATGATTTTGAACGGGGCAAATTGCCTTCTGCCTTGCCACAATTCAAAGGAAAGATATTTGGTCTAAGTATAGCACCCGAGCGTCTCTCTGAAATCCGCAACGAACGCCGTCCAGGAAGCAAATATGCGTCCCTAGAGAATTGTCGTTACGAAGTAAACGAGGCTGAGGCGATGATGAAACGAGAAGGTATCCGTTGGCTATCCTCCACCGCTAAATCCATCGAAGAAATCGCCACCACTATTTTGCAAGAGGTGAAACCAGATTCTCGGTTATAGAAGATCAGATCACCGAACGAATCACAAATTCTGCCGAACTTGCTCAAAGAAACAAATCGCTGCGCTTGCTGCGACGTTGAGGGATTCGATTTCTGGGCGTTGCGGGATTGTGACTATGGTAGTGGCGAGCTCCATCAGATCTTGCGACACGCCTTGCCCTTCATGCCCGAATAACCAAGCAAGCGCTTGTTTGAGATCTGCTTGATAGATGGTGGTCGTCGTATGTGAACTGGTCGCGAATACCGGTATCTGGCTTTGCTGTATCAGGGCGTGCAGATTGACTGACTCAACAATCTCAAGTAAAAAATGCGCGCCCATTCCAGCACGTAAGACTTTGGGTGACCAAGCAGATACGGTGCCTTCGCTACAATACACTTGCTTGATGCCCGCAGCAGCGGCACTACGCAAAATTGATCCGAGGTTTCCGGGGTCTTGCAAGCCATCAAGCAACACCGCATTGACTTTTAATTGGGCACCTAAGCCAGCATCAGCGGCCGCATTTGGCACAGGAACCACAAACACCAAACCTACACCATTTTCCACCTGACTAATTGCTTGATACAAAGCATCTGGAAGCGCTATGACCTGACCGCGTCGCTTTTCACAGTCGGATACAATCAAGATCAC
>CALKVB010000417.1 GCA_937996605.1 uncultured Oxalobacteraceae bacterium
GACATAGATAGAAGGAGGAAGAAGTAGATGAAGTAGCGCATGGTGCCAATGACGTTCAAAGTTGAGCTGAACGGCTGGCCGCGCGCAGACAATTATTTGTCACAGAAGCATTCGGCCAGTCCGGCTCGAGTGCGATGTTAAGTATTTTTTTTCATTGTTTCCGAAATAGTAAAAATGGATCTTTCTTTTCCCATAGATGATGGTGTAACGTTCCACTCTGAATCTCAACATATGATTCATTCTGAAAATTTGCGAATACGAATGATGCGGGGCGTTTTTGACAGTTAGGCTTGCCGTTATTTTCAATAGGTGTTTTGTAGATCCTAAATCCACTACCTTCTTTTTTCACTGTGATGCTCACCTTATAAACCAACTCACCGGTCCTCAAAAGCGCTTCTCCTCTCTCATTAAATTGAATCTGTATATTCGAACACTCATCTGGGAGGCCAAATTCTTTAACAGCTTTTGCATCGATGATCCAAGTACCGATTAATGCAGTGGGTGTCGTTTCGGTGGATGCTTGAGCTATACATACGAATGAAAAAAGTAATACTAGAAAAAATTGGCGCATAAAATACTTAACGTTGAACTGAACGGCTGGCCGCACAGAAAATTAAAAAGAACCGAACTATTTCCTGCCATTCCGAATCGGGAGCATATTATTTGGCATCTACACACAACCACCGATCCTGCATTTCGTCTTTATCAATCATTTCCGAAATGACTTTTTCAATTGTCTTGCGATCCAATCGCTCTACAAATAGATCAGGGGGCAATACGTACAGACTAGGTGCTGCATCGTAACTTGGTGCATATGGGAACTCAAATCGAGCAAGTGGCAAGAAATCAAAAGTCCATACGTTTAGTGCAAATCTACGACCATCTTCCAATGACACCGATATGTTGCAAAAGTTTTCTGTAGGTCTATTCGCCTCTTGATCAAGTGGCTCTCCAGTTTCTAATTCCAACCATAATTCGAATTTGCTCAAAACACCCTCGACATAAAATCACATAACGTAAAATTGAGTCGCACGCGCTTGCGCGTCCGGCAGAACAAAGTGGAGCGAACTCGACTGTCATGTTAGTGCATCTCATTGTTTTGTGCGAAGAGACGTTCATACTCTTTCCCTTTTTCTGTTTGCCCCGATGCCATGTAACAAGCCGCAAGCTCACCCAGTAAAAAATAGGAAGATGGGGCTTCATTGACCGAAATTTGAAACATCTTGGCAGCGTCATCATACTGCTCTTCGTCGCGAAAAATATAACCTAGATCTTCTGCAATCGCACTCTTTCTGGCGGAATTAGCCAATCCAACTTTGAGAATATCAATCCCAACAGAGGGATTTATCTTGGAGTAAAACAAATCGTAAACGCCAAAACAATCGATTGGTACTGCACAAATGATGTCACCGGTACAGTTAAACGAATAGTCAACTCTAAGGTTCACTCCATCAAAAAAATACACCAGACCGTTGATTCGTTCTGGTAGCGATATGTCCAAGTAACAGTCTTGGACTTTACCATCTGGAAGTATATTTTTAGCTTTCACGATGAAGAACCCTTCCTCCTCCATCAAAATATCGATAGTTAGGGGGGCGACTTCCCAATTTGAGTGCTCGTTATCTTCAGATCCGATCACTCGAAAGACGCTCGTTTCAGGATATTCGACAAAGGCTTGAATAGGTTTCATTTGATCGCTTT
>CALKVB010000418.1 GCA_937996605.1 uncultured Oxalobacteraceae bacterium
TACACGACGCTCTTCCGATCTGCGTATTCCGTACGGATGAGTTGTTGCAGACTGGCGTACAAAAAATTATGGAACTCGATGAACGTCGTAAGCACGTTTCCTTCAAAGATAAATCCAAAGTATTTAACACGGCACGTGTTGAGGCATTGGAATTAGATAATTTGATCGAAACTGCGAAGGCAACCATCACTTCAGCAAACGCACGTAAAGAATCTCGTGGTGCGCATGCACACCGTGATTACGAAAAACGTGATGATGAAAACTGGATGAAGCATACCTTGTGGTATTCCGAAGGTAATCGCCTTGATTACAAACCAGTCGTAACTAAACCGCTGACAGTGGAAACATTCCAGCCTAAAGCTCGTACTTTCTAAAGAGATTGACTATGGCACGTACACTTAAATTTAAAATTTATCGCTACGATCCTGATAAGGATGCGAAGCCCTATATGCAAGACCTGACAGTAGAACTGCAGGATAACGACAAGATGTTGTTGGATGCGTTGCAACGTATTAAGGCAGACGTTGATGATTCTCTAGCGTTGCGTCGTTCATGCCGTGAAGGTGTGTGCGGTTCTGATGCGATGAACATTAATGGCAAAAATGGTTTGGCTTGCACCACCAATTTGAATGAATTGAGCGAGCCCATCGTTTTGCGTCCATTGCCAGGTTTGCCGGTGATCCGCGATTTGATCGTCGATATGACGCAGTTCTTCAAACAATATCATTCGATTAAGCCATACTTGATTAACGATAGCATTCCTCCTGAAAAAGAGCGTTTGCAATCACCAACAGAACGCGAAGAGCTCGACGGTTTGTACGAGTGTATTTTGTGCGCTTGCTGCTCAACTTCTTGCCCATCTTTCTGGTGGAATCCAGATAAGTTTGTTGGTCCAGCTGGTCTGTTACAAGCCTATCGTTTCATCGCTGACTCGCGCGATCAAGCAACTGGTGAGCGTTTGGATAATTTGGAAGATCCATATCGCTTGTTCCGCTGCCATACGATCATGAACTGTGTGGATGTTTGTCCAAAAGGTTTGAATCCAACTCGTGCGATCGGTAAGATCAAAGAGTTGATGGTTCGTCGTGCTGTGTAATTGCTAGTATTTGATGTACTAAATTATTCGACTCTTTGCCCTTGATCAAAGCGGCATGGAGTCGATAATGCAGAATGGAAGACACAATGTCTGGAGTTTTTTCTGGATTGCATCAAAGCGATCCTGCCAATCGGGCGAGACTTCGCTGGCGTGCTCGCCGCGGCTTGCTTGAAAATGATTTGATCTTGACGCGTTTTTTGGATGCGCATGAGGAAGGCTTGTCGGATGAAGAGGTAGATGCCTTTAGTCGTTTGATGGACTTGTCTGATAATGCTTTGATGGATTTGCTGATGGCGAAAAAAGAGCCAGAAGCAGAACTCGATTTGCCGCACGTTCGTGCCTTGCTAATACGTTTGCAGCAGGCCTGAGATTTCTAGTACTTTTTGATTAACGACTCGCCTTAAAGAGGGAAGAGCCATGACAAACTCTGAAACAAAAGCAACCCTATCGTTCTCTGATGGTTCGCCATCTCTGGATTTGCCTATCTACAAAGGCTCAATCGGCCCAGACGTGATCGATATCCGTAAACTTTATGGCGCGACAGGTAAATTTACCTACGATCCTGGCTTTATGTCTACAGCCGCTTGTAATTCATCAATTACTTACATTGATGGTGATAAAGGTGAGTTGCTGTATCGTGGCTATCCAATCGAGCAATTGGCCCAAAATGGCGGCGATTTCTTGGAGTCATGCTATTTGTTGTTGAACGGTGAGTTGCCAAACGCGAAGCAAAAAGAAGAATTTGTTCAAATGGTGACTAAGCACACCATGGTTCACGAGCAAATGCAATTCTTCTTCCGCGGTTTCCGTCGCGATGCGCATCCAATGTCTGTGTTGGTTGGTACCGTGGGTGCCTTGGCTTCTTTCTATCATGATTCGCTTGATATTAATGACCCACACCACCGTGAAGTTTCTGCGATTCGTTTGATCGCTAAAATGCCAACCTTGGTGGCAATGGCATACAAATATTCAATCGGACAACCTTTCGTGTATCCACGCAACGACTTGTCTTATAGCGCGAACTTCATGTACATGATGTTCTCCAATCCATGTGAGCCATACAAAGTCAACGAAGTTTTGGTTCGTGCACTTGATCGCATCTTGATTTTGCACGCAGATCATGAGCAAAATGCATCTACTTCAACAGTTCGTTTGGCGGGTTCCTCTGGCGCAAACCCATTCGCTTGTATCGCTGCGGGTATCGCTTGCTTGTGGGGCCCTGCGCACGGTGGCGCTAATGAAGCGGCATTGAGCATGTTGGAAGAAATCGGCTCTGTCGACAATATTCCTAAGTTCATTGAGCAAGTGAAAGACAAGAACTCTGGTGTTAAATTAATGGGCTTTGGTCACCGTGTTTACAAAAACTACGATCCACGCGCGAAGTTGATGCGTGAAACTTGCTACGAGGTCTTGAATGAACTCGGTTTACAAGATGACCCATTGTTTAAATTGGCGATGGCTTTGGAAAAAATCGCGTTGGAAGATGAATACTTCGTATCTCGTAAGCTGTATCCAAATGTTGACTTCTACTCTGGTATCGTGCAACGCGCTTTGGGTATCCCAACAGCATTGTTTACAGGCATCTTTGCTTTGGCACGTACAGTAGGTTGGGTCGCACAATGGAAAGAAATGATTTCCGATCCAGAGCAAAAAATCGGGCGTCCACGTCAATTGTTTGTTGGCGCACCAAAACGTGATGTACCACCGATCGATAAGCGTTAATTTCAAAAATTACGTAAAGATTGAAATAATTGACATTGTTTTGATTTGATTTTTAAAAAGCGAGTAGAAATTACTCGCTTTTTTTTTACGGAAATATGTTATTCTCGCTGCTTAACTTGAAAGTCGTGTTTCGTCCTTTGTTTTTCCGCGGTTCCATTGTTCAATGAACGTTGTAAAGCTGGTTGAAAAAGAATTTCAAATGAGTCCTTCCCCACAACTTGATGTGCAATCCGCTAACCGGTCAGGCCGTGTCGCGGAAGGTTAGATTAACCCGCTAATCTCGCGAAGCGCGAAGAAAGGTGAGCAATATGATGCAACAATATAACGCTAACTCGTATCTGTTCGGCGGCAATGCGCCGTATGTTGAAGAACTATACGAAGCGTATCTGAACAATCCAGGCTCCGTGCCTGATAACTGGCGTGCATATTTCGACGCCATGCAACACGTTCCCGCTGTTGACGGTACTAGTAAGCCTGACGTCGCTCATGCGCCGGTGATTGCTTCTTTTGCTGAACGCGCAAAGCAAGGCCCGATTCGCACAGTGAGTGCTTCAGGCGATGCTGAAATGGGACGCAAACGTGTCGCTGCTCAACAATTGATTGCAGCATATCGCTTCCTCGGTAGCCGTTGGGCTAATCTCGATCCATTGCAACGTCAAGAACGTCCAGTTCTGCCAGAGTTGGAACCAAGTTTTTATGGTTTCACTGACGCTGACATGGATATCCAATTCAATATCAGTAATACCTATTTTGGCTCTGAAACCGCGTCTTTGCGCGACTTAGTCAATTCATTGCGTGATACTTACTGCCGTTCTATCGGCGCTGAGTTTATGTATATCAGTGATCCAGCTGAGAAGCGCTGGATGCAAGAAAAATTAGAGTCCATTCGTTCTACGCCTAACTTTACGGCAGAAAAGAAAAAACACATTCTTGACCGTTTGACTGCAGCTGAAGGTTTGGAGCGTTATTTACATACACGTTACGTCGGTCAAAAGCGTTTCTCTTTAGAGGGCGGCGAAAGTTTAGATCGG
>CALKVB010000419.1 GCA_937996605.1 uncultured Oxalobacteraceae bacterium
GTACAAGTAAAACATGGCAGTTATCAATGAGAACAGCACGAAAACTTCATACAGATTTGAAACCGGAATATGTCCAACATCCGGCCCAATCAAATACGATTCATACCAACGCACCAACATGCCTGTGGAACCGATCACGACCGCGGCCCAACACAATCCTGAACCAACCGACGCACCAAAATCAGAGCGTGCGATCAAGCCTCCCCAATAAAACAAAGTAGAGAGAAAGAAGAAGGTGCTCATCCATAAAATCGCAGATTGGCTCGACAACAAATATTTGAGGAAGAATTTTTTGCTCGCGAAATCAAGTTGACCCGCATATTGTGAGATTGCGAAGAGACTCAATACTGCTAACAAAGGCATCAACCAACGCATAGGTTTCCATTGCCAACCCAAGTAAGCGAAGGTCGGCCCCGCCAACAGCAAAATGGCTTCTTCATAGACATCCATGTGTCTGCCATAAGCAGAAAAGGCATATAAAGAACCAGTACAAAGCAAAGCAGCGTACAACCAGTCGATCACTGAAAGGCGCTTCCATAAACTTTGATGCTCTACAACGTTTTCCATTACTTTTCCTCTTTAAGCTTAGCTTGGTCTACAAGACCATCAAACGTTCTTATACACGATCAGCAGGGGCTGCCGTCGCGCTTGCCTTTTCCGCTTGCGCTATTGGCTCTACTGCAAAACGTGCCGATAACTGCTGCTTCAATTGTTCAAATTCTTTTTCAAAGTCCAAGGTTTTGCGTTGTGAGCTCATGGCCATTAAGACCCGCGTATCAGCCCCTTCGGTTTTAATCCAAAGCCACAAGCGACGCTCACGAATATAGAACATCGCAAATACGCCAATGACCAAAAATAGGCACCCAAGATACACAATGTTTTGTCCGGGGGCCTTCGCCACTTGAAAAACCGATGCCTTCACTTCCTCAAAACCCGTCAACTCTAAATACACAGGTGCGCCATAGAAGAACGAGTCCGACAAACTCGAGGTCGCCAATTGCAAAAATTGAGCGCGCTGTTCGTTCAATTCGAGCACAGGCAGACCATCACGCTCACGTGCGATTTGCCATAAATCCCACATACTTCCATTCAAAATTTTCATGAACACATCCGCCGCTTTGCCTTGCTCCGCCGCAGGAATTTTCTCGAGGAATCCGGCAATTGCAGCGAAACCCGACAATTTACCGCCCTCTTCACCACCAGCAAAAATACTCAAGCCTTTAATCGCAGACGCAGTTAATTGACTCTGGAATTTACCCGCTTCTGTGGTCGACAGTGCTCGTTTTGCATAACGTTCCGCCGCTTTGACCCGCAACTCAGGATCTGCCAATGCTGCTCGCAAACGCATCCATTCTTTCAAAGTATTCTCATCATCGGCTGGGATGCGTAGATAGCGAAATGCCTCATTCGGAGATTCACGCGTTCCTGCCAAAAATACCCAAGCACCATCGAGTTGAATCGGGCTCATGTAATTGTGGAATTCACGTGCCTGACCGGTTTTATCACGGAGTTTATATTGCACTGTGGGGCCGACATTTTTAAGCGTTTTATCTTCAGGCTTTTTGGCTGCCGCACCCGAATGCTTATCTAAATCGGCAGAAAGGCGTTCGACAAAATTGGCGTTCGGATTGACAGCGCGTACATCTTGTCCATTACGCGCCATGTCTTCGATATTCAGCGGACGGAAACCTGACCACTCAATACTATAGGCCTCGCCTTTAGCTAGACTAGGGTCAAGCGCTGTCGCACCGCCCATCGTGCCACGGAGCTCAGTCGTTTGCGCCGACTTGCCTTGCATAGGATGAATCTTCAACTGTAGGCGGCTACCACCATCATCAAAGCTCGACTGAAACACGGCCACACCTTTATAAATCAAAGGGTGATTTACTTTGACAGTTGCAGGGAAACTTTTGCCAGTTTCATGATCGATCACCGTCACATCACTGGCAAACAGCTTAGGCATGCCAGTTGAATAGAAATCGATATTGAACTTATTGAGCTGTATTGTGAAAGGCAAATCTTGTAGCAGTACACCTTTACTTTGCTGAATAATGGCGACGTTGGCACTACTACCTTCAGGGACCGCAACATTGCCACGGAAAGTGGGCGTCGATTTAGATAGTCGATATTTTTCAGGAATCTCGGAGATCAAAACGCCACTACCTTCGTAGGGCACCTTCCCCATAAACCAAGTTTGAAAACGAATCGCTAGATCAGAATCAAGCAAACCACCGACACAGATAATAACAATAGCCGCATGAGCGAAGATATAGCCCCATTTATTACCAGCACCTTGCTTCGCCGCGATTAATACTGCGCCATCTTTATCTACCGCTTTGAATTTGTATCCTAATTGCTGGATATAGGTGGAAACAGAGGTTTGCAGTTCCGTTGCTGGTTTATTCACCAGCCATTCACCACGGTGATGAAAATTGCGTAAAGATTGTTCGCGCACATTGTCGCGCCAACTCGCCACATCGCGCAGCATTTTAGGGGCATTACGCCATAAACATAGGCTCGTCGATAACACCAAAAACGCCATAATCAGCAAGAACCACCAAGCGGAATACAGCGAATACAAACCTAAATGCTGGAACACTTCGAACCAAAAAGGTCCGAACTGATTCACATAGTTATTGAGCGGTTCATTTTGTTTAAGAAAGGTACCAACAATAGAAGTAATGGCGATCATACAGAGCAAACTGATCGCAAAACGCATTGAGGACAAGAGTTCGACTGTGCTTGCCAACCAAGCACGCCGTGTTTGAATTTCCCAACCTGAGGTACTGGTTTCGTTTTCCATAACTATCCACAAACAAAAAGGGGATGGCAAGCGCCACCCCCTCCGTTAATCTTTTTTAGCTCTGTCGTCTTTTTCTACATGGAGAGATCAGAGTGCACGTTGCAAATAATGGCGATTATTTCAAACCAGCGATGTAATCAGCAACCGCTTTCATTTCTTCTTCCGACATGCGTTTCGCAATCGTCACCATTTGTGGGCTATTTTGACGAGTGCCTTTATTGAAGTTCGTCAATTGCGCCACTGTGTAGTCTTGATGTTGACCAGCTAAACGTGGGAATTGTGCAGGAATACCGGCACCATTCGGGCTATGGCAACCAGCACATGCAGGAACATTTTTCTCTGCAATACCAGCGCGATAGATTTTCTTACCTAATTCAACAATGTCTTTGTTCTTCGCTGCACCAGCTTTTGGTTTTTGTGTTGCCAAGAAAGCAGCAACGTTTTTCATATCGTCAGCTGTCATTGCTTTCGCAAACGTTGTCATCACAGGGTTATTACGCGCAGGCGTTGTAAAATCTGTCAATTGTTTGACGACATACGCCTCATGTTGACCTGACAATTTTGGATTGACAGTAATCGTTGAATTACCTGCAGCACCATGACAAGAAACACATGCAACCAAACCACGCGCTGCATCACCGCTTGTGTAAAGAGCCTCGCCTTTGCTTGCATCTGCTTTCGCAGGCTTAGCTGTTTCGTTGGCATAAGCAACAGAAACCATGGAAGAAGCCGCTAAAGCGATCACGCCTAGGGACTTAGAAAATGATAAAAATGCACGGTTCATTCAAACACCTTGAGACTGAAAATTGGAAATCGGTTCTGTTGGAGCATACGATGTACGTGACCAGCTCTAAATCTTGATTGAGCCCACGTAGCGAACCCCTTATTGTACAATAGCTTTTGTGGAAATGTTGAGGTATTCCAAGTCAATTGACGCAAGGAAACCTCACTTTTCGGGCTGAAATGTTCAGTTTCCGCCTTATTTTTTGCAGTTTCATGCTGTTTTCATCAAGATTGGCCCCTCCTATGTCTATCCTTTGGCAAGCGCGTTTTTTTACGACAGTCAATCATTTAAGAGATCTTCCTAAGCTCGACGTCCCTGAAGTCGCCTTCGCTGGTCGTTCTAATGCTGGCAAGTCCACCGCCATCAACATTTTGTGCAATCAGAAAAAGCTTTGTTTTGCCTCTAAAACACCGGGGCGTACCCAACACATCAATTTCTTCTCGATTGGCGGTGCGCACGTTGGGCAGCATCGTAAAGATGAAACCAATCAAGATGAAATTCGCGCGATGTTAGTTGACCTCCCGGGTTATGGCTACGCCGAGGTGCCTGGTGCGGCCAAAAACCACTGGAACGTTTTGTTGGGCTCTTACGTACAGAAACGTGACCAACTCGCCGCTTTGATTTTGATCATGGATTCACGTCGCCCGTTTACCGATCTCGACCGCCAAATGTTAGAGTGGTTCGCGCCAACGGGTCGCCCTGTGCATTGCTTATTGACCAAAGCTGACAAGCTTAACCGCAATGAGGCAACTAACGCTCTGCGTTTAGCGCAAACCGTCTTAGGGAGCTATGTAGGTGCCGATGGCACGCCGTATCCCTATACCGCACAATTGTTTTCCGCATTGAAGCGAACAGGGATTGAAGAAGCAGATGCGAAGATTAGGGAGTTAACCGGTCTCGATATTGATCTCGATTTGATCGAAGAAGCGGAACCGCAAAATGTAGAAGGCCAACAAATGAACTAATTTTTGCACTGAAGAAAATTTTATTGCAGTAAGAACTTATGCAAAGTTGCGTTGAAAAAAATAAAAAATCCCCAGCACCATAGATGCTGGGGCAAAAAAACGCCTATCGAATGGGAACAAAAGGCGCCCCGCTTAGGGAGGACCAGCGGTAAGCAAATTGCCTATTCCTAAGAGCACAAAAGGTAAGAAAAGTTTCATAAACCCCGACATTTTTTTATTACTTATGACTATCAACTCTTCCGCACCATTTCCAGCCATTCGTATGCGTCGTATGCGTCGCGATACATTTTCACGTAATTTAATGCGCGAAAATCATGTAACGGCCTCCGATCTTATCTACCCTGTTTTCATCGTCGACGGTGAAAATCGTGTTGAACCGGTTGCGTCCATGCCAGGCGTCGAACGCATGTCCCTCGATAAATTATTGGAAGTGGCTAAGGATTGCGTACAGCTAGGCATCCCTGTAATGGCTCTATTTCCGTCGATTGACCAAGCACTCAAAACTGAGGATGGTGTTGAAGCCACCAATCCAGACGGTTTAATTCCACGTGCAATTCGCGCGCTAAAGCAGACTTGCCCCGAACTCGGCATTTTGACTGACATCGCACTAGATCCTTACACGAGTCACGGCCAAGACGGCCTAATCGATGAAACTGGTTATGTCTTGAATGATGAAACAACGGCGATGTTGGTACGCCAAGCCTTGACCCATGCCGCTGCAGGTGCCGACATCGTTGCACCGAGCGACATGATGGATGGCCGTATTGGTGCGATCCGTGCAGCGTTGGAAAGCAAGGGATTTATCTACACACGCATCATGGCCTACTCTGCCAAATATGCGTCTGCATTTTACGGTCCTTTCCGTGATGCAGTCGGCTCATCTGGCAATCTCGGCAAAAGCAATAAAGCCAATTACCAAATGGATCCTGCTAATAGCAATGAAGCTTTGCGTGAAGTTGCCTTAGACTTAGCAGAAGGTGCCGATATGGTGATGGTAAAACCAGGTATGCCATATCTCGATATCGTGCGTCGTGTCAAAGATGAATTCAAAGTACCGACCTTCGCCTACCAAGTCAGTGGCGAGTACGCGATGATCAAAGCGGCGTCGATCAACGGTTGGATCGACCACGACAAGACTATGATGGAAGCAATCTTAGCTTTCAAACGCGCCGGTGCCGATGGCATCTTGACCTATTTCGCAAGAGATGTAGCACGTTTATTGCAAACCAAGTAAGCTTTGATTTTGCCTGCTGTTACGGCTCTTGGCCTGCAGCAGGCGCTTTGATCAAAA
This sequence comes from uncultured Oxalobacteraceae bacterium, assembly GCA_937996605.1. Classification (GTDB taxonomy): domain Bacteria; phylum Pseudomonadota; class Gammaproteobacteria; order Burkholderiales; family Burkholderiaceae_D; genus Undibacterium. Next base: position 5,844 of record CALKVB010000419.1, read on the forward strand.
CCTTATGAAGTGTGCTGGATGGATATTTTCTACATAAGCGAATCGCAAGTCGCGCTGAACACGGCGCAAGATGCATCTCCTGCAGATATGCCGGCTATCTCTTCGTCGAGCTCTGCTGCAAACACCAACAAACAGGGCATCAACTTCTCGGTAGAGGAAAGTTGCCGCTTTTTATGGCTTGATGTCACACACGAAGAAGTTGCGGCTAACCCCGAAGCGTGGCGCGATGAAGTGGAAAGAATCACTGGTATTCGCGTATATGATTTGCATCTCAAAGACGTCATCAATTTAACTCACCCATCCTACTTCGATGCGACTCAAGATTACGAACTAGTCGTCTTCCAAAAATTAGCGTTGCACAGTGAAGCAGTACCATCCACCGAACCCAATTCACGCAAAATACCTGCAGCGTTAAATAAACTTCAAACCTTACCTGTCTCATTTCTCCTTCTAGGAACGGCACTTGTCACTGTACGCGGAAAAAATAGTCGCACCATAGAAGCGACGCGACAACGCTTACTCGCGCACAAACCGAAAAACGAAAACAATAGTCATGCAAGTCGCTTACCGACATCGCCCGAAGATTTGATGTTACGCATGCTCAATGCCATGGTCGATCAATATCTCGACTTGAGGCAACCTCTCACGAATCAACTCGATCGCTGGCAGCATGCTCTACTCGACCCGCGTAAACCTTTCAACAATTGGATCGCTTTACTCGATTCTCGCATCGAAATTCGCAAGCTCGATCATTTGTGTGAAGAGCAGTACGATGCCTTGCAAGAGCTACGTGATCATTTAATCGATACGTATGATGGTAATGCCGAGCACCATAGTCGTGCCAAAGACCTGTTATTGGTGCGCATCAACGATGTCATGGAGCACGTCAATCGCGTCCTGAACCATGCCCGTCGCCTAGAAGCCTCATTAGAATCCTCGGTGCAAATTCACTTCGCAGCGATGGCACATCGTACCAGTGACATCATGCGTTGGTTGACGGTGATCACTGCCTTGTTCATGCCACTCACTTTATTGACAGGCATTTTCGGCATGAACTTCGCCAAGATGCCACTGCTAGCAGATGACGAAGGTTTTTGGAAAGTGATTGGTGGTATGGTCGCAATTGTCGTGATCTTAGTTCTTGCATTTATCAAATTGCGATATT
>CALKVB010000420.1 GCA_937996605.1 uncultured Oxalobacteraceae bacterium
CCGCTCGTATAAGGGCCGAATCCTGGCAAGGCCCAAATTAAGCCACGACTCAGTAGGCTAGGGAAAACCGTAAAGTGATCTTCGTCGCTCAAAATCTTTGAGCTTATGAACAAGCTTGGATAATTTCTGGTTTTTAGTAAATTTTCAAATCGTAGAACGTCCCCCGTCAAATCCGTCTCTTTATAGTAGCGTTCACCATTCCCCGTCGTTTCAAAACTCCCGGCAAACATCATCACACGCGCTTTCAGATCGCGATGTGTTTTTGCATACTGTTCTTCGAATTTCAAAATGCTGTGGTGATCGAACCAGAACGAAGGGCTACCTAAGATATAGGTTTCAAAAAGCTCTGGTTTAGTAAGCAAGGTATAAGCACCAAACAAACTACCGTAAGAATGCCCGATCAATACTTTACGTTCCATGTCTGCACGAAAATTCTTAGCAAGAAAAGGAAAAACCTGATTCTCGATATAATTTCTGTACTCTTCTGCTTCACCATAGACATCTGCCGAATAATTGTTCGGATCACGATTACGCTTATCTTTGGGTAGAGGATTACTTGGTGTGTAGTCTCGACTCCGCGCTGAGGCTATATCAACTCCTGCCGGCATCGACAATCCGACTAAAATAAAATCTTCTATGTTTTGCCCCCGTCGCCCAACTAAATGACGCACGCCATGTACTAAGGTAAACGCATATTGCGGATCAGTCACAAAAACAACAGGAAGCTTCTTATCGTTCTTTGTATATGAATCAGGCAAATCGACCCAAATTTGATAAGGCCTCGATGATGTCTTTGAGGTCAGAACATGAATCTGCGTATTTGGAATTTGATACGGTATCGACGAGTTTGCTGATACAGAAAAATGAATGGCGAAAAAAGAAAAAAATAAGCTTATCCAAAACCTGACAAAAAACTTCATAAACAATCTCAATAAAAGTGTAAAAATAGAGTGCGCGAATCCACCTCGCACCCAGAATATCTTTGATGATAAACGCGACTTAAAGTTCAAAATTCGGAAGTCACTTCAATGTAGAAGCTCTAAATCAGATAGAACTGAAATAGATGTGGCTACAAAAGACAGCGTCCTACTATGCGATCCGCATGCAGAGAAAATAGGAACTGCAAAGTACGAAGAAAAGATCTCAGACAAGCATGCCTATTCATCAGTGAATATCTCACCGATAAATTATCCAATGGACCAAGCAGAGATCAGCACCCCACCATGACAATCTAGGCCTCGAAGCAATAGTTGAAATGTTTAGTTCCGACCTACAAGTGCGAAAACCATTTCAATCCTTTCTACGAGTGCCTAAATTTCTAGCGCGCTTTTTGCACCTTACTGAATTCCCATTCTTTACCTCAAGCTAGTCCGCCATATTTCAGCGGCGCGATAGGAATTGGAAAGGGTAGCTGAATGCACACCCATCGCGCTTTTCATACAAATGCACTCAATAGCGACTCAAAGCTGGTCGTCTCCTTTTTTCTAAGAGTTGAGCAGCGGGTTGTGCCGTGGCGCCGATCGTATCATTCAGTTTGAAAATATTCACTGCAGCGGAAAGGTTTTGAGCCTGCTCTTCCAAACTCTCGGCCGCCGCTGCTGCTTGTTCGACCAATGCGGCATTCTGCTGCGTCATTTCGTCCATTTGGCGAATCGCGTGATTCACCTCAACGATGCCATTACTTTGATCTTGGCTGGCCATGGTAATTTCATTGATGATCGTCGCCACATTCTGAATCGAAGCAACAATCAAATTCATGGTTTCACCTGCCTGTGCAACTAAACGACTTCCTGCATCAACGGTTTCCACAGAATCTCGTATCAATTCTTTGATTTGCTTCGCCGCGCCAGCACTGCGATGCGCGAGATTTCTGACCTCTGAAGCGACCACCGCAAAGCCTCGCCCCTGCTCACCCGCGCGGGCCGCTTCCACTGCTGCATTCAAAGCTAAGATATTCGTTTGAAACGCAATGCCGTCAATCACCGAAATAATGTCCACGATTTTCTGCGAGCTATCCTTTATCGACCCCATCGTCACGACTACACTAGAGACAATGCTGCCGCCTTGGGCAGCCACATCGGACGCAGACATCGCCAACTGATTTGCTTCACGCGCATTCTCAGCATTCTTTTTAACTATGCCAGTTAACTCTTCCATCGTACTGGCGGTTTCTTCTAATGAGCCAGCTTGAAGCTCAGTTCGAGATGACAAATCAGCATTACCGATCGCAATCTCTCGCGACGCTACAGTAATCGTTTCGGTACTCGAACGTACTTCACTCACCGTTTTAGTTAAACTACTACTCATTTCATTCAAAGCGCCTAGCAACTCGCTAATTTCGTCTCGCCCATTGACTTCCGCTTTGGAAGTGAGTACACCGTTCGCGACAGTCTTGGCTATAGACATTGCTGTCTTCAAAGGATGGGTGATACTACGGGTGATGAGAAAAGCGCAAACGGCACCAAAGACTAGTCCCGCAACATCAATCACCAACAGAAAAATAATGAGACTATTATCCTCAGCGACCGAGTTACTAATCACCGCACCCGTCGCCTCCTTCTGTAGACTAACCAACTTATTGATCTCAACAAAGGTTTGTTGATTGAGTGGATCAATCTTACTCACCAAAATCTTTAAAGCACCTTCGGTGTTAAATGCCAAGGCTTGCCCTAGCGCCTCCTTAAAAGATCCTTCCACTTGAGCATCGAGCGCAGCAACACTAGTCACAATTTTTTTCTCTGCTTCATTAAGCCCCAACGCGGTCAACTGCGTTCTCAGCTCATCGTAGCGTTTCTTTAATTCTTTGACATGCGCTTCGTCTTTTTGCATTAAAGCGACATCGGACTGCATCACAATATTTCTCATTGTGATGCCGGTTTCCAGCAAATTACTCTTCATCGAGTTCGCGATAAACTCTTTTTTTCCAGACAAAGCTAATCCATTGACCATGTTAGCTTTATTTCTTGAATTGAGTACAGAGCTCACAACAAAAGTAGTCGCTAGGATTACTAAGATCAAACCAAAACCAATTCCTAAACGCGCACCAATACGAATATTGCGTAAGTCCATAAAATCTCCACTCAGTTAATCAAGCATCTTTCGTTATTTCTTATTCGGCTATTTCTATACGGCCGACAACACTGCTCCACATCAAATACTTACTCTTGCATTTCAATCTGATCGAGCCTTCTCTTATAGGTCTCTGGCAATAACAAACCACCGATGCATACTGACATCAATATCACTGCCAACGGGTAGTACAAACCAGAATAGATATCGCCTGTGTGGGTCGAGATCAGCGTCGATATATACAACATCCCACCGCCGAAATAGCCAGTTCCCAAGTGGTAAGAAATCGAAATACTCGAATACCGAATTTTGGTAGGAAATAGCTCGACGAGATAGGCCGCAACTGGGCCATACGCGAAACAAATGTAAAGCGCTAAGACGAAAAGCAAAAGTACTACAATTGGATAATTGATCTGCGAAGGGTCCGCAACTTGCGGATAACCCAGCGCTCTGAGATTTGTTTCTAATTCCGTCACACTCATGGTTGTTGGCACAGCCTCACCAATCTGTATCTGAAAATCGGTCGCATCACGAAGCATCAAAGTGTGGGGAACTCCTGCGGAGTTAAGATATTCTTTAGCCTTTCCGCATTCACTCACTGCTGTCGAGAAGAGTGGGCTATTACATTCATTAGCGATCAGTTTTACCGGATGACTTTTCATCGCAGATTCCAAAGCTGGATTTGCGAAATGGGTCATTGCTTTGAAAATAGGTAGGTAACTTACGCCAGCCAGAAAGAAACCAATCAAAAGAACTTTCTTACGTCCTATGCGGTCTGAAAGCGACCCCGCAAGTACATAAAATGGCATGGAAAAACCCAGCGCAATTGCCAGCAAGCCATAAGCGAGCGAAGCCTCCATCTTGAGGGTCTTAGTCATAAAAAAGAGAACATAGAACTGCCCGGTGTACCAGATAATGCCAACACCAGCGACCGCACCAAATAAAGAAATTAAAATCCAATACAGGTTTTTCCAACGCAGCAAACTATCGGCAAGTGGTGAACGGCTTAATTCACCGGCCGCTTTTAAACGTTCAAAAATAGGTGACTCGTGCAGTCGGCGTCGTACGTAGTAAGAGATCAAACACAAGATGATGGAAATGAGAAATGGTAGGCGCCATCCCCAATCTTGGAAGTCGTCTTTGTCGATTAAGGACTTGCAGATCAGCACCACGATCAAAGAAAGAAAGAATCCCATGGTGGCGCATATCTGAATCCAACTGGTGACATAACCACGGGCTTGTGTTTGAACATGCTCGGCCACATAGGTGACCGCTCCACCATATTCACCACCAAGTGCGAGCCCTTGCACACAACGCAGTATCACCAACATGACGGGCGCCCACATGCCAATCTGTGCATAGGTTGGTAACAACCCCACACTAGCGGTGGATACTCCCATCAGTATCATGGTGATTACAAACGTGGTTTTGCGACCAGCTATATCACCAAGGCGACCGAACAACATAGACCCGAAAGGCCGCAAAATTAGCCCTGATGCGTAGGTCGCCAGGCTTGCCAAAAAAATCCCGGTATCTCCTAACGACTTTGGAAAAAAGAGCGGCCCCACCGTGGTCGCCAAAGTCGCGAAGATGAAAAAGTCATACCATTCAAAAGCGGTACCTAATGAAGCACCAATCACGACTTTACGAAGCTGATCTTGGCCCAAGGAACTTTCAAGATGATCTGTGTTATGTTTCATCGTTCTCCTCAACTGAATCTCAAATGGCATTTGATACTGATAAAGGGAGGTCTAAGATAAAGCGCGTTCCCGTACCAAATTCACTATCAACTTCTATGGTCCCTTCCAACACAAATAACACCAAGTTATAGCTAATATTGAGGCCCAAGCCACAGCATCCGCTCGCCATTTTGGTAGTAAAGAAAGGGTCAAATATTTTCTTCAGGATGGCGTCTTGTATGCCGCTCCCATTATCGATTACTTCAATCTGCAAGCGACCTGCTGTTGGCGCACTCGCGGTAATGACCACTTGCCCTCGTTGTCCTTCCGGGAACGCATGCAGCAGTGCATTTTCAAGCAAACTAATCAACACCAGAGCTAACGGATGTGGATAACTACGCATGGAAAATCCTGAGTCAACATCGATGACTACATCAATCGCAGACTCTTCGAGCCGGTTCGCTATCTGCGATACAGCATCGACACATAAACCATGCACAGAGAAATCTCTCAAGTCTTCTATGCTCTGATCGACCGCCACATGTTTGAAGCTTTCTATAATTTTTGCCGCGCGGCGCAAGTTTGATAGTGTCAACTCAGCTGCTTGATCAAGATTAAAAATGGTTCTCTCTAACTCAGATTTTTTGAGGCTTGTCGAGTGAATCAGTTGTTTCAGCGTTGAAGTACCTGACTCCACTGTAGTCGATGCCAGTAGACTATTCCCAATTGGTGTATTTAAGGCATGAGCCAACATCGAGACCATCGATCCAAGTGCTGCCATCTTCTCTTGTTCGACCAATTTATTTTTTGTGTCTTGCAATTGTTGATAGGCGTTGGCATTGACAAAAGTGTTAGCGGCATAGGTTGCTAGCGCTTTGAAAATGAGTTTTTCGCGCTCGCCATAAGCGTCAACTTGTTCCGCTTGAATCGACATCACACCCAGAATTTCCTCGCCGTTCAATAAGGGCGTGACCATCACACTACGGGCATTAGAGGGAGAATGAATGCGTAGCGAAGGATGGCTCAGTGAAGTGTTTTCAACAATGGTTTGACGTGAAGAAATACAGCGATAGAGACAAGAATCTTCTACATACGGCAAAGAGTCTCCTAGGGCATCAGCGCGACCATCGGCTTGGTCAAAAATCGGATATAACAAGCCATTTTTTGAATTCAAGAAAAATACTGAAAAGCCCACAGAGTCGAGAATCTGCCTGACATGGTTATACAAAGACTGCGTAATTTCTTTTATTGATAACTGCGCGGTGACCTCATTACAAATCACCCCAAAATGTCGCAATACTTTATTGGTTTGACGTAAGCTTGAAAGCTCACGGTCAATGACCTCCTTCACATTTTCTCGCTCGACATGCAATTCCATCTCTATCGTCTTCAGCGGCGTCACATCGGCAACGTGAATAAAGAAGCCCTCTACTCTTCCATCGACCAAGTTCGGTTTGTAGGTCATGAGACCATAACGAATTGATCCATCCGGTATCACTACTTTGCGTTCAAATACCTGCAAACTCCCCTGTAGAGCTGCTACGATATAGGGCAAATTCAATTCATAGATAGACCCGATAACATCTTTCATCGAGAGCTCTAGGATGTCTCTCTTTTCACGGCCAAACCAGCTGAGATAAGCCTTATTCGCAAAACGATATCGTTGCTCATTATCGACGTAGGCAACAATCGCTGGAGTTTCATCGACCACCAATTGTGCGATCATCGCTTGACTAAGGCCATTCACACTGCCATTTTGAGACATGATTAGAGCGCCTTCAACGGAAGAAAAACAGAGTTATCCAGCAACAACAGCAGATGATGAATAACTCCTCAGGATACTGATGCACGCCTTCGAAAGAAACGCAGGTCAGCAGAGACTTACTTCTTAGTTTTTCAAATAGTGATAGCCGCAAGCGATCAAAAGATCATCGACTTTTTCAACGTAAGTACGCTTAGGTTCCATTTGCTGCGTTGCAGGATTAATGAAGATATATTCATCACTCCAACCTGCACCGGTCTTTTCCACGGCTTTGAAAAAGCTCTTAATGATCATGACGCCGTTGACGTCTTTGAGCTCCATAATATTCGCGCCTATCATTTTCTTAAGCGCAGTATGAGCTACGGCAACACCTTTTGGATCTACGACGATGAGAAACAGTTCACGGTCTTTGAATGGACCCGATTGGTCACTGAAAGCAACCAAAGATTTCTCACGACCATTGGCCTTGTAATAGGCAACCGCCTTCTTCACCAGTGCCACCGCCTCTTCTTT
>CALKVB010000421.1 GCA_937996605.1 uncultured Oxalobacteraceae bacterium
ACATCCACAATAAAAGAGAACGCCACACTAAGCCGACTGCACTTTGCAGCGACCGCGGTGTCGCTTCAACTCCAGGCTGACTTTCCAGCTCTAAACTATCGATATCGACGGCACTCGCATCTGCGGCAAGAATAACCGCTTTATTCTCTGGTTCACCAAGACGCACGCCAATTGCGCCACCACCCGCAGACAAGATGATGCCAAGTAGCTCATCATTCCAGCGACTTGCATAATTGCGCCAAGAGTAAATCGCATCTTCAAAATTTCCAACCACAGCAAATGCGACAGCGGTCAAACGTGCTGGTATCCAATCGATCCAGTAAAAAATCTTGCGCGCAAACTGACCAAACTCTTCGTCCTGCATATGTTCAGGTTCCGACCACTCGCGCGACAAAAACTCCGACATGCGATACATCACCGCACAAGCTGGTCCTACTGGCATCAAGAACCAAAAGAACACACCAAACACATTGCGATGTGATGCAATTAAAGAGCGCTCAACAGCACCGCGAGCCACATCAGCCATATCCATTTGCGAACAATCTTTGTTGATCCATTCACCTAAATGACGGCGCGCAGCCTCTTCATCGCCCGCACTCAAAGCCACTTGAATAGAAGTGAAATAGTGGCTATAACGACGAAAACCTAAGGTCAAATACACGATCACCACATTCCATGCGAAGGCCGCAAACGGGCTCAAGCGCAAGCACAGCCAATACACCAAACCCGTTGGCAAGGTCAGCGCACCGACCACAATCCACCAACCAGTTTGACCATGATGTGCTTTACCCGCATTGCACCATGCTTCTACTTTCGCCGCGAAATGCTGAACTTGCGTGTACACTGGATTATCGACGCGCAAAGGCTTAAGCTGCTCGATCAACAAAGCGAAAAGAATGGAGAGAAATGTCATAGCTAAATCAAACTTCCCTAGGTAGAGGTCTATAGGACTGCAACTCTATAGCGGGATTGTGCAAAGACCTTAAGTGTAAACTGATTTGCCGTGTTTATGAAGCAATACTCGGATCAAACAGAGAGGTCTGCACGTAAAAAATGAAATAAATTGCGTAGCATCCCTGCGGTAGCGCCCCAAATGAAATATTCCTGGTAAGGCATTGCATAAAACTGACGACGTCCCAGTCCATTTGGCAAATTCACTTCTCGCCGCTGATGATGGCGTGGATTCATCAGAAACTCCATCGGCACTTCAAAAATGGAAGCCACCTCGAAGGGATCTGATCTCAACGCTAATGGTGGATGCACCAGTGCGACCATGGGCGTAACAACAAATCCGGTACCCGTGTAATAGGCAGGCAGCTGTCCTAAAAATTCAACTTGCTGCTCCTGAAGGCCAATCTCTTCTTCAGCCTCACGCAATGCTGTGTGCAATGGTGAACGATCAGTCTCATCGACACGACCACCGGGGAAACTAATTTGTCCTGCATGATGATGCAGGTGAGCCGCACGCTGGGTCAGCAGGATGTGCAGACCTCGCTCACGTACTACCAAGGGAACCAAGACCGACGCGGGTTTAAATACTCCCGAAACATTCAAGCTTGACTCTTCGGTTTGTTCTGGCTGCCATGGCAAATCCATGCCAAAACGGCTACGCAAAAAATCGATGCTTAGACGAGAGTTATCCATTGGCTTTTCGTCAGCCACAGAATGTAAGGGCATTTGCGTTGGATCGAAACTAGTCACCTATTCACCTCAAACCTTATATTTTTGAACGAGAGCACTCCAATTACTCAGACTACACGTAAAACTAAGAAATAAAAAAAGGGATGCCTGAGCATCCCTTTTTCACGTCTTAAAGCAATACAGAAATTATTCCGCAGCTGCTTTACGTGTTGGCAACTTCTCTTTAATACGAGCAGATTTACCAGAACGTTCACGCAAGTAGTACAACTTAGCGCGACGAACGTCACCGCGACGTTTCACTTCGATAGAAGCGATCAATGGTGAGTACAATTGGAATGTACGCTCAACGCCTTCACCAGAGGAGATCTTACGAACGATGAAGTTCGAATTCAAACCACGGTTACGACGGGAGATTACAACGCCTTCGTACGCCTGAGCACGCTTACGTGTGCCTTCAACTACGTTAACGTTAACAACCACTGTATCGCCAGGTGCGAAGTCAGGGATATTCTTAGCTAAGCGAGCAATTTCTTCTTGCTCTAATTTTTGGATCAAATCCATTTTTATCACTCCGAATGCCATCTTGCTGACGCTATTGATGCTTGCTCAGTAGAGGATGGGGTTAAACATGTGAACAAAGTTCACTCTAAAAAAACACGTGGTTTACCACATGTTAGTTTGCAATTTGAAATGCACTTTTCAGACAATTTCAAACTACAAATTCTTTACAAAGATCTGAGCGATTGTAAAAATTGCTCGTCCTTCTTGCTCAGCAAACCCGCCTGGCGCGCTTGCTCAATTAAATCTGGGCGCTTCTGCCAACTCACCAATAAGGATTGCTGACGTCGCCATTTTTCAATTTCAGCGTGATTACCGCCCATCAACACGGTCGGTACGCTATTGCCGTCAAAACTCTCTGGTCTGGTGTAATGCGGGCAATCCAACAAACCATTCACAAAACTGTCTTCTACAGCAGAAGCATGATCATGCAAGACGCCAGGCAATTGACGCATTACTGCATCCATCAGAGCCATTGCTGGCAACTCGCCCCCTGATAAAACGAAGTCGCCTAAGCTAATTTCTTCGTCAACTTCTTGATCGAGCAAGCGCTGATCAACAGCTTCGTATCTTCCACATAGCAAAATCATGCCAGTTTCTTGCGACAACTCCATCACGCGCTGATGCTTTAGCTGCTTACCTTGCGGCGACAGGTAAATCACCTTCGGTGACAGCAACCCCAGATCCGCTTGGCGCTGCTTGGCAGCGTGGATAGCCTGCTGCAAGGGTCCTGGCATCATCACCATACCTGGACCACCACCATACGGACGATCATCAACGGTACGATGACGATCTGTGGTGAAATCCCGTGGATTCCAGAACTTCAGATCACACTTCTTTTGTTCAAATGCTCGGCGGGTAATACCTGACTCAGTGATAGCAGCAAACATTTCGGGAAACAAAGTAATGACATCAAATTGCACTACGATTTCCCTTTCACATTACTACCAATCCTAGCCAACACTCCCCACACTAGCCTAGCCTTAAAAATCAGAGCCCCAATCGACCACAATCTTCTTAGTTTGCTGGTCAACCTCTTTGACGAAATGATCGACAAAAGGAATCAGACGTTCATGCTTGATCAACTCCGCTTCCGGCACCTCAGCACCCGCGACACGGAGAATCGATTGTGCGCCATTGTCCATCATTGCGCGGACCACCCCGAGTTGCTCACCC
>CALKVB010000422.1 GCA_937996605.1 uncultured Oxalobacteraceae bacterium
CGCTCTTCCGATCTAGGCGCTATGGCTGTGTTATTGGCTTCAGTCACAATGAATCAAACTCCTTCTGAACTGCATTCTCCAACACTTCCCACTGCAATTCCTACAGCCACATCTTCAACAACCAATCTGCCTGTCAATGAAGTCGCAGACAAAGTCGCTCCACAAATTCAGAGAGCAGAATCGCAGACCAGGCCAGATCAAATAGCGAGCGAGCAGAAGGATGCCAAACCAGCCCCCCAAGCTAACGCTGCAGCGAATAAAGTAGCGACCGATAGCAAACAAATGGCAAGCGATTTGGCATCGCTGATTGAAGCAAAATCGAAAACGCGTATGGCAGCAAAAGAACTTGTGAAGAGAGAGAATAAGGAAAAAGAAACGCCAACCGAATTGGCGCAATTAAATGAATCTGCATCGAAAAAACAGGTAGTCGTAGAAAAATCGGATATCGCGCTGCAAAAAGCCATCAGTGCTGCCCCCGTGGTTAGCATAGACGAAGTCAGAGCAAAGTCAGCCGCTATCGCTAGCAATGCCGCACCCCAGCATGTCGAAGTCACTGGCTCATCGATCAAACGCATGGCTGTAGAAAGTAGCCAAGCAGTCCAAAGCTTAGAAGAAAGCAAAAAACTCGACGATAGAACCACTTCCAAAACGGAATTGTATGCAGTGAAGGACGTGTACGACCCCAATCAAGGCGTGCGTCAAGACGACGCTAAGGCGGCAAAGATGATACCGCGTGAGGCTCGTGCAGCAATCGAGATGCCCAAGCCAGTGATGTCAAGAGTCATCGAAGAACCCCGCCCAGTCGCCCCAATTTCACCAGTCATAGATACGAGAAGGGGCAAGAGCGACGCCCCGATTGACGTCATAAGTCAGCGCTTAGAACAACTGCTCAATGCGGGGCGCGACCTCGACGCCTTACAGCTATGGCGAGATTTTCGCGAGAACTACCCACGGTCTAGCTTAACGCCCGAGTTACAGAAAAAAATCGAAGCGATTGAGCGTAAGCATAGCGCCAACAAGAAATAGATAAATTTTTTAAATATACTTTTACATCTAAAAATCTTGAGCGGCGCGTAAAAATTTCCACACAAAATATTTTTTCATTTTCTTAACCCCGTTTTCTTCCTTGCACCGTTTAAGTCATTACCACGGTCAAACCGGAAAAATAGGAGAAGAAAATGTTGCGACCTCTTTTAGTGACTTTGTTAGGCGCTACCGTATTACCGATTGCCGCCCATAGTTTTCATGGCACCACTGTTCCAACTGAGCTTGTCGCAATGCCAAGCACCAGTGTAGAACATCAAGCGAGCCTGCAAGATATCGCTATCGCTACACAAATCGACGGGCAAACAGCGCTCAGCGAGGTGCGCATCAATTTCAGTAATGCGGCCGCCAACGAAGCGTATTTCCCATTCCAGATGTCGCTGCCTAAGGGGGGTCAGGTCTTGAGTTATCAGCTAGATCAAGATGCGCAAATTCCAATCAATAACCGTGGCATTATCGCGCGATCAAATTTCCAACTGCAGATTAAAAATATTCCAGCACACGGATCTCGCACATTAGTACTGCAAGTCCGAAGTCCGCTCGAACAGGTCGCGGATGCATGGCATTACCAGTTACCTCTCGGCTTCGCGCAAGGCGCCAACAAACTTAGCATTGAGATCGCAAATCAAGGTTTGAGCACACAACCTACGATTCAAATCAACGCCAAAACTTTAGATCTAATCAAAATCGGTCAAACTTATACGCTCAGCCTAAACGACCCGCAAGTTTCTCAAGCAAGTATGCTCATTGCTAAACTCAAATTGAGCAATTTGCCATTGAAGGAAGAATCCAACAAAAAAGACCTGGCTGAGCTTAGCGCCGTCGCTTCAAGAATACGAGTCGACGCGCCACAACCAATGGAAATGCCAAAACCCGTGGCACCTGAAGTGAAGCTGATGCAAAAAATCCAAGTAACAGGAGGCCCAATCAAAAGCGTTCGTGCAGAATATATGGCGGCCTCATCGGTAATGAGCTCTGCACCGTACGGGCGCATCCATGAGAATAACAGCTACCCTGTTAGCGATACGGCTAAATACCAAAACTACGCAGAAAACGGATGGAAACGCGTTGGTGATGAACCTGTATCCACTTTCAGTGCTGATGTTGATACCGGCAGCTATGCAAATGTGCGACGTTTCTTGCAACAAGGTCGCCTGCCAGCGGTTGATGCGGTACGTACTGAGGAACTGGTCAACTACTTCTCTTACGAGTATGCATTACCAGTCAAAGATGCGACACATCCATTCAGCGTGCATACCGAGACGAGTATCTCACCTTGGAATAAAGATCGCTTATTGATGCGGGTGGCGATTAAAGGTAAAGACGTCGCAAAAGAATCCTTACCACCTGCCAATTTGGTATTTTTGGTCGATGTCTCCGGATCGATGTCGCCCGCCGAGCGTCTACCGTTGATCAAATCTGCGTTAAAACTCTTAACGATGCAATTACGCCCAAAAGATAGAGTGAGTTTGGTGACTTATGCAGATGGAACTGGTGTCGCTTTGCCTCCCACCTCAGGAAGTGAAAAAGACAAAATCATCCTCGCCATTGAACAGTTAAGTTCGGGGGGGAGCACCAATGGTGAAGGTGGCTTGCGCTTGGCATATCAACAAGCTCGTGCAGCTAAAATTGAGGGTGGCATTAACCGCGTTTTACTCGCTACCGATGGCGATTTAAACGTAGGAGTCACTGATCCGAATGAACTCAAAGCCTTAGTGGAACGCGAGCGTAAAGCGGGCATTAGTTTGAGTACGCTGGGTGTAGGCGACCATAACTATAATGATGCGCTGATGAAAAAACTCGCGGATAACGGTGACGGCAGTTACCACTATCTCGACAGTTTGCAAGAAGCACATAAGGTCTTGGTCAACGAATTTACGTCTACGCTTTCTACTATCGCTCAGGACTTGAAGTTGCAGCTAGAGTTCAATCCAAAAAATGTCGCTGAATACCGTTTGATTGGCTACGAATTACGTGCACTTACCCGCGAACAGTTCAACGACGACAAAGTTGATGCCGGAGATATCGGTGCGGGTCACACGGTCACTGCACTGTATGAGATTGTACCGACTGGCAGTAGTGGCAATGTTGACCCGCTACGCTACGGTGAGCGCAATAAGGCAGACATAAGTGAAATCAACAATAGCACCAATAGCGCCAATAGCAGCAATAGCCAATTCAAGAACGAACTCGCATGGCTCAAACTGCGCTACAAAAATCCCGGTGAAAGTAAAAGCAATTTAGTTCAAGTGCCAATCACGAAAGCATCGCAAATTAAGAGCATCGACAACACCGATAAAGATTTCCGTTTCGCCACGGCGGTAGCGGCTTGGTCACAATGGTTACGCGGTAGTGCATTGATCGGTGACTTTTCCGCCAATGACATTCTCAAGCTAGCACGCAATGCCCGCGGTGAAGATAAATTTGGGCATCGCGCTGAATTCATACGCTTAGTTGAGCTGTCAGCGAGTCTTAAACCTAGCGAAGCAGTCGCCGTTGAAAACAAATCTTCATTGATCAAGCGCTGAGGAGTTGTATCCCGTATTAATTCAGTAACACCCTGTCACAACACCCATGCCAGCAGATTAAACTCTGCTGGCTTTTCCTTTAGCAGCGATGCATTCGGCTGTTATCGACAAAAAGTGGTAAGCTTATAGCACTAAATTCGTCTCCTGTTTGATCCATGGCCACGGTCGATCTTCAATATCGACGCCAGTTGGCGTGAGTTGATGCTTGCGCGATTTTTAGGCACCCCGTCGCCCCACTGTCATTGTTCAACATGTCGACCAAACTATCTCCTTCAACTGTCATCTTACTCAGCATTCCACCGATACTGTGGGCCTGCAATGCGATTATCGGTCGCATAATCGCTCCTTTGATTCCACCTGTCACTTTGAATTTTCTGCGTTGGGTAGTCGCTTTTGTGGTGTTATTACCTTTGGCGTGGCCGATTTTTCGCCCCGGCAGTGGCATTTGGCAGCATAAGAAACAATATGCGCTGCTAGGTTTGCTTGGCATTGGTCTATATAACGCTTTACAGTATCTCGCCCTAAAAAGTTCTACCCCCATCAACGTCACCCTAGTCGCCTCTGGCATGCCGGTGTGGATGATGTTAATTGGAGCCCTATTCTTTGGCGCAGCACTGCAAACCAAACAAATTCTGGGTGCTGTACTCTCGATGTTAGGCGTGCTTCTGGTGCTGAGTCGCGGCGAGCTGCGACACCTACTCGAACTCCATTTGGTACCTGGTGATTTATTAATGATATTAGCTACCATCGCTTGGTCTTTTTATAGCTGGCTCCTCGCCGGAAAAAACAAACTGGGAGAAATCAGCCAACAATGGGCGCATTTCTTACTCGCACAGATTGCCTATGGCGTAGTGTGGTCGGGTTTATTCGCCGCCACTGAATGGCAACAAAGCACTCCACATATAGAGTGGAGCCCTCACCTACTCGCTGCAATTGTTTTCGTGGCCATCGGCCCCGCCATCATCGCCTTTCGTTGTTGGGGTGCGGGAGTACAAAGAGCAGGGGCCAATATCGCCGGTTTTTTTGTCAACCTCACGCCTTTATTTACTGCCATCTTATCTTCGCTCATTTTGAACGAGGCACCGCATGTTTATCATGCCATTGCATTTTTTCTGATTGTCGGCGGCATCGTTGTTTCATCACTTCAACGCCAGCTCACAAAAAGCCATTAACACTAAGGTGAAATAGAAATGCCCATTCAACTTCATTCAAAAACCGATGCAAAAACTGCGCAGATCATTGAATCTGGGAGTCATCGCGTCATCAGTGATATCACCATCGCCGAAGGTGGCGAAGATTTGGGTCCGAGTCCACACGATTTATATGATGCCGCATTGGCCTCGTGCAAAGCCTTGACCCTGATGTGGTACGCCAACAAAAAGGGGATCAAGATCAGCAATATCAGTACGCGTATTGAACGCGACGATAGTGAAGAACGGCATGGTGTCTACAAACTCAATACTTACCTCGTTCTCAGCGGCGATTTTAGTGAAGAAGAATTTCAGCAATTGAGTGCGGTTGCGGAAAAATGCCCAGTGCATAAACTCATGACTAGTGTCACCACCGAAATAACTACTCTCGTTGAGCGTGCATCATGACCCAAAATTCTTCAGCTTTTCCAGTTGCAGATCTCTTAAAAGCCCACAACAAAGATCTTGGTGGCGGTTTTGTCGTCCGACGCCTGTTGCCAGCGGTTCAGCGCCAAGCGGTTGGACCATTTATTTTCTTCGATCATTTTGGTCCCGTGACGGTGACACCCGCAGACAATCATGATGTGCGGCCGCACCCCCATATCGGCTTAGCAACGCTGACCTATCTGTTTGAAGGCGTCATCATGCATCGTGACAATCTGGGCTATACACAACGCATAGAACCTGGCGCGATTAACTTGATGATTGCGGGCAATGGCATTGTGCATTCTGAACGCAAACCCGAAGAAGAAAAAAATCAAACGTATATCAATCATGGTTTGCAGCTCTGGATCGCTGTTCCTGAAGATAAAGAAGCGATTGCTGCATCGTTCAGTCACACACCAGCATCGGCCATTCCAGAACTGAAGATAGGTGAGGCGCAAGTGCGCGTGTTAGTGGGCAGTGCTTTCGGTGCGACATCCCCAGTCCCCACCCTATCGCCAACGCTCTATCTCGATGTACAGCTACCACCTCACTCGACATGGGCCTTGCCGATGTTAGCGGACGAACAGGCGGTTTATCGTGTTACTGGCGAAATAATCGTCGATGATAAAGTGCTAGAAGACGGCAGTATGCTGGTTCTACATCAACTACAGACAATAAACAGCGGTGAACATGGTGCACGCTTTGTCATTATCGGTGGCCAAAATCTAGGCAAACGTCTGATGTGGTGGAATTTTGTATCAAGTCACAAAGAGACAATCGATGCCGCCGCGGCTGTGTGGGAGAGCAATCCCAATGAGGGCCCACTCAAACAAGTGCCAGGCGAAGTAGAACGTATTCCGCTGCCTAAGCGCTAAAAATATTCAGAAAAAAGAGGTAGCAAAACGATTGCTACCTCTATCAAGTTTCTAACCGAGAGCTTACTTCTGTCAGAATTTATGCGTATATTCAATCTTGAACTTCATGGTACGAGGCGTCGCATACTGACGAACTTCTCCGTAAGTTGAAGTAATAGAACCATCACCACCGTCATAGGTTTCTTGGCGCGTCAAGACGACTTGATTGTTGAAGACATTAAACATATCGAGCCCAATCGACAGGCCTTTCAATGAAGCAGGCTTATAGGTCAGACTCAAATCCATGCGGGTTTCCCAAGGCATACGACCCAAAGTTCCACGCGGCGCTGGTTTGCCATCGCACCACATATAGACGTTTCCATATCCTGGACCACCCCAATCCGCACCTAGAGGGTTTTTCAAGCCCGCCTCGGCATCAAGATCAGTACCTTGACAAGTCTTAGGACGACCAGACTGCAACAAGGCATTCAAGCCCAGAGACCATTCTTTGTTGAACTCATAAAATCCAAACGCTTTGATGGCATGGGTACGATCATTCGGCAGCACACCACGCGTGAAACTCATAAATTCAGGGAAGTCCCAATTCGCTGTCACCGCAACATCGCTCTGACCAGTATCAGAGTTGGTCTGTCCTTCCATATTGCCAGCACTGCGAGACCATGTGTAATTGATCTTGCCATACCAAGAATTGCTCAAGGGATGCTCGGCAAAGAAGTCTAAGGCAGTGTACTTACGTTCTGCTTTTGGGAAGCCCAGTTCCTTTGCCGTAAAGGTAACCCAACGACCGTTACCAGTCGCCAAACCTTGTGCATTATGGCTCTCCAACCACAAGGTAGTGTCGCGACCAGGATTGAAAATGAAACAATTCAAATAGCTCCGTGGATCACCTGCTTGCGTCAAATGAACACGCTCGGAGTAGGCTGCCAATGGTCGCACATCGCAGTTATCATCAATCCCTGCACCAAGATTTCGATAGGTAAATTTTGCACCGATATTGAGTTGTGCCGACATCGCTTTTTCGAAACCAATTGTAAATTCATCTTGGTAGTTTGGCTTCAAACCTTTGGCGACCACTGAACGTGGATCTTTAGCTTGTCCCAATTCGCCGTCTGGTGTACCTGCTTCATTGATCGCACGTAGGCCAGTTGGTTGTCCGTTCGAATCGACACCTGTGTAGGTGAAGTCTTGCAAAGTATAAGTAGAACGACTTGCAGCACGTGCCGCCACTTGTGTAGGCAATTGCAAGAAGTAACGACCCGCACTACCAAATACTTTGAAACTAGAATCGCCATTCACGTCCCAAGAAGCAGACAATCGCGGCGCCAGTTGGTTTTTCATGTCGATAAATTTCTGACCATCACCATTGGTATTGCTATATTGATCGCTACGTAGGCCAGCCACGATTAACAAATCTTTAGTCGCTTGATAGCGATCCTCTAAATACTGTGCAGATTGCTCCGATTTCGCTTGAGTTAAGCTACTAAACTTGAACTCAGTAACATAATAACCACGTGTACCGAAGCCACCATAATTTGCCACGATTGCGGGACGACTCAAGGTCAAGTTTTGTGGAATCGTCTCTTTACCATCGGCCACTTTGCCATAGGTCCAAGTTCCACCGCCAGAAGTTGCAGCACCTACGTTTCCTGAATCTAATTCATTACGATCAAGCCCGCCACGGATCGTATGTTTGCCTAACTTATATTCCAAATCGAGACGGAAAGACTTCACTTCGTCTTCACCCGGGCGACTACGTGTACCGCCATAGAGCACCTTATTCACATACAAACTAGGATCAAGTTCAGGCACACGTGAACGCGCTGAAGAATTGATTGAATGGATGCTACCGTTCGGATCGCCATTGTAATAACTAATACCACGCGGCGCTTTTAATAACCCGCCCAAAGCGGTCAAGGTAAGATCATCAGTTAAGTTGCCGGTGTATTTCAAAGCATTTGAAGTTGCGCCGCTAGCGCCACCGTTTTTAGAATTCGTCTGTGTATAAAGTGTATTGTTGCGCGTATTGGTTTTAACGTCGTATCCATAGGTACCGGTAATGGCACGATTATTATCGCCAATTGAAGTCCATTCCAAACGATGGTCGTCGCTAATATTCCAATCAAACTTCATCAAATAACGATTCGTTTCGGTGCGGGTTGATGTCCAACCATCACGCGCCAAGGTGTTACTGTTGACCATATCTCCCGCATTACCCGCAGTGCCTATATTCCTCTCGACTGCCGCGAACATAAAGAGTTTATCCTCGACCAATGGACCACCAATGTAACCGCCATACTGCTCGACTTGATTCGTACTGATGCTATTTTTGAAGTGCAATTTTCCGTCTAAGTGGCTGTCGCTACCGGTTTGAGGGAAGAAAATATCTTTCGGTTTTGAACGCAAAGAATTCGGCGTAATGCTATATGAAGCACCGGTCTCCCAATTATTCGTACCACTACGTGTCGTGAGATTCACGACACCACCAATCGAACGTCCAAACTCAGCGCCAAAACCGCCAGTAATCACCGAGGTCTGTGCTATCGCGCCCCACGGCAATTGGGTTGAACCAATTTGCGACAAAGGGTTTGTTACGGGTAAGCCGTTGATGTAGTACGAGTTTTCAGAAACACCGCCACCACCAAAACTTGCTACGTTGCCGTATGCAGCGTCACCACGCGTGGTATTTGGCGCCAACAATACGACCGCTGTCAGATTGGTTTGCACCGGCAATTTAGCTAACTCTTTCGCCGTAAAAACAGCACCATTATTCGTATTGGAAACGTCGATACGACTACGCAAGGTCGAACCAGATACTGTTACTTGTTGCGAAGCCGCTGCAACAAACGAGGCCTCCACACCTTGACCGATCACCATATCCAATTCTTGACTTCCTGCCGCACTACCATTTCGCATCAGTTCAACGCGATAGTGACCGGCCGGCAATGCAGTTATCGTATAGCGTCCGTTACTGTCTAAATTGACTTGACGCTTCAAACCAGTATCGGTGTTTTGAATCACGATAGACGCGCCTGCTGGGGCATCCACCTTGCCATAAATTGAACCAGTTGCATTCGATTGCGCAGATGCAGTCGAAACCACGCCAACCGCTGAAATGCTAATCCCGAATGCCATGCATAAGGCATGTGCTACCAGCGTTTTCTTAAACGCCTGCTTCTTTTCTCTCATTTTTCTTCTTTCCCAAAATGTGAATCACCACGAAGTGTCATCAAGAATCCACATGATTTGATGACTCGCTGACTATGCCTATTGAGGAAAAGATGCGGGAATACTTGGGACAAAACGCCGAAGGTTTGGGATTGATATTGGCAACAAAGTGTCTTCGTTGACACTAAGTCGCCTAACCACGATAAAAAATAATCGCGCTTCTAGTTGGATAACACAGCGAACTAAACCTTGCCAGCCTATCAAAAAATCGAACGTGCGGTCATGGTAGTAAATAACTCCAAAGCCATAACACCAGCCAAGGAATTACCGGCAGGGTCTAGTCCTGGTGACCACACACAAACTGCTAGTTCTCCTGGAACGATCGCGAGGATACCGCCACCGACGCCAGACTTGGCTGGCAATCCTACCCGAAATGCAAAGTCACCTGCAACGTCGTAGGTGCCACAGGTTAACATCACGGCGTTCAAACGTTTCGCTGAACTGGAGTCGAGGATTTTTTGACCGTTCCATGGAATAGTGCCGTGGTTCGCCAAGAAGCTACCTGCCTTGGCTAGCTCAAGACAATTCATCGTGATAGAACACTGACGGCAATAGCTGTCGATCACTGTTGCAACTGGATTGTGTAGATTGCCAAAGTCTTTCATCAGATGCGCAATCGCATTATTGCGGTGCGCATGCTTTTGCTCAGAGAGCGCTACGTCACGATCAAAGTCGATCTTGACCTCATCGGCCAACATCCGCATAAACTGCAACACAGCGATATCCGCTTGCACAAAACGCTGGGCTAAGATGTCGTTGATGACCAAAGCCCCCGCATTGATAAACGGATTGCGCGGCACGCCACGTTCATACTCAAGCTGCGTCAAGGAGTTAAACGGATTACCAGACGGCTCACGGCCCACCCTTTTCCATATCGCATTGCCTTCACGCTCAAACGCCAAGGCTAAGGCAAATAATTTGGTCACACTTTGCGTGGAAAATTTCCGATGTGCATCACCTACCGTATAACTTGTTCCATCAAGACAGTACACTGCCATTCCAAAGTGCTGGGGCGAGACTTTCGACAACTCAGGAATATAGGTCGCCACCTTACCTTGTGAGAGCAAGGGGCGTACTTGTTCTTGTATAGTCTCGAGAATTTCTTGGTAGTTGATGCTCATCCTATGCCTATCGACTTCATTAAACTTAAGCAATCCGCTACCTGCAACCCAAGTTCAAAAGATCACATCATACGATCTATCTTCGTAAAAAAAGCACGCAAGCTCAGCAAGAGTCTACGTGCTTCTTCTCAAGTCTGAACCTGCTTCACAGTTAAGCTTCAGTATGATAGCGCGTCACCAACTCGACTTCGTTCTTCGAGCCCAAGAAAACGGGCACACGTTGATGCAATGCTGTCGGTTGAATATCAAGCATACGTTGCTTACCATCGGTCGATGCGCCACCAGCTTGCTCGACGATGAAGGACATCGGGTTCGCTTCATACATCAAACGCAATTTGCCTGGCTTATCCGGTTCACGCTTATCAGCTGGATACATGAAAATACCGCCGCGATGCAAAATACGATGCACGTCAGCCACCATGGAAGCGATCCAACGCATATTGTAATTCTTGTTCAGTGGGCCAGTTTTGCCCGCCAACATTTCATCAACGTAGCGAGTGACGGGCGGATACCAGTGACGTACGTTCGACATATTGATCGCGAATTCTTGCGTATCGACTGGGATTTGAATATTACGTTCGGTCAAAACCCATGAACCCATTTCGCGATCCAAGGTAAAGCAATTCACACCATTCCCTGTCGTCAAAATTAACATCGTTTGCGGGCCGTAAATCGCATAACCGGCCGCCACTTGTTGACTACCTTTTTGCATGAAGTCTTGTTCCGTCGGTGTTTGCACACCTTCTGGTGCTTTCAATACTGAGAAGATGGTACCGATCGAAACATTCACATCAATATTACTAGAGCCGTCGAGCGGATCGAACAAAAGCAAGTATTCGCCTTGTGGATAGCGATTAGGGATAGGGTGGATAGTTTCCATTTCTTCGGATGCCATCGCCGCCAAATGGCCGCCCCATTCATTCGCTTCAAGCAGAATTTCATTAGACAAAATATCGAGTTTCTTCTGCACTTCGCCTTGTACGTTTTCGGTGTGAGCGGTGCCCAAAACTTCACCCAAAGCACCTTTACCCACGGCGTGGCTAATGGTTTTACAAGCGCGCGCCACCACTTCAATCAGCAAACGCAATTCCGCTGGAATACTATTATTGAGCCTTTGTTCTTCGACTAAAAATCGAGTCAGACTAATTCGTTTCATATGCTTCCTTCATAAAAATAAATTGACTTGCCTTTCACCCACGCTCTACCTAGGTGATGTGTTTTTAGTTGAATTAAGCTGCAGCGAGCGCCTTGCTCACTACTTCCAATACATCTTTTGACAAATTCTTGGTCGCTGCTACTTTTTCCAAAGCTTGTTTCATCAAGGCTTGATTTTCTGCTGGATACTTGGTCCAACGATCTAAACTACGTGACAAACGCGCTGCCACTTGGGGGTTGAGTTTATTCAAAGCGATGACAGTATCCGCCCACAAAGCGTAGCCACTACCATCTGCTGCATGGAAACGTGCAGGGTTCGCATTACAGAATACAAACATCAAACTACGAGCACGATTAGGATTGCTCAAACTAAAAGCAGGATGTTTCATCAAGGCTTTGATCTGCGCGACGTCAGTGCTTGGTGCCGATGCCTGCAGTGTGAACCATTTATCGATAACCAAAGCCTCGTTCTTAAATTCCTTGTAGAAGTGTTTCAAGACTTGTTCACGCGTTTTCTGATGCGCCTTATCCATCGCAGTTGAGCAGTGCAACATTGCCGTCAGTGCAGCCATACGATCTGTCATGTTTTCCGCTTCTTGGTATTGTGTATGTGCCAAAGCATAGGTTGCCGCATCTGGCCACTCAAGCAAATACGCAAGTGCGCAATTTTTTAAAGCCCGCTTGCCAGCCGATGCAGCGTCGGCTTTATATTTGCCAGGAGTTAAATTGCGCTGATAGGCTTGCAACAAATCCGCTTTTAACTGATGCGCCAAACTAGCACGCACAAACTGGCGTGCTTGATGAATACTGATCGGATCTGCAATCGTCATTTCTTCGGCGATCATTGTCTCTGATGGCAGTGTCAATACTAACTCGCGGAATGCGGGGTCCAAACTGTTGTTGTTCAAGGTTTTACGTATTGCCTCGATAAACATCACATCGAGTTCTAAGGCTTCACCCGCTTGCATCGCCTTTACCAACTTCAACAAGCGACGCATCGCCAACCGTTGCCCAGCTTCCCAGCGGCAGAAGGCATCACTATCGTGAGCTAACAAGTGTGCTAATTGTTGATCGCTATACTCAAACTCCAAAACGACTGGCGCAGAAAAATTTCGCAGCAACGATGGAGTTGGCTCTTGATCGATGTTCGTGAATGTAAAGCTGTGTTGTGCTTCTGTGAGCTCTAGCACCATGGACTTCGGTGCAGTTGTCACTTTTTCGCCCGCCAACTGCAAGGCAAACTCAGTACCATCTGGCTTCAATAAACCCAAGGCAAATGGGATATGAAATGGCAACTTGTTTTCTTGACCCGCAGTGTTCGGACAAGACTG
>CALKVB010000423.1 GCA_937996605.1 uncultured Oxalobacteraceae bacterium
TCTGGTATTCCTGATTGGCGAAGGGTACTAAACCAATGTGAGCGAAACCATAGAACACCTCTTCCATGTCAACCACAATGTCGCAATGGCCGCGATCGATTTTTCGAATTAGGCTCAGATAATTGGTGGCACCGCTTTCGATTTTTGATGGTGGTAGGCCGGTGTAAGAAACCGCGGCCCCATGCAGTGCGCAGACCTTGTATCGGTTTAAGTCTTGTAGATTGTTTAGTGGTGCTGAGGTGAAGCGCTGACGCGAGAAAAAATAGGAAGGTGTCAGACTAAAGTAAGCGCGTGAAAATAGAAATTTTTGTTCGCGTTCGGCAGTTTTAAAACTCGACATCACAATCTCACTACCTTGTAGTGTTTCTGCTTCTGCCAGGCAGCGAGCCCAAGGCCTTAAACGTATCGCAGGGATTGGCTTAAAAATCCCCTTTAAGACCTCAACTGAGAGGCCTTGAACGCTGTTATCTCTGCTGTCAACATAGGTCATCGGTGGCCAATTGCTATCACCGCCACAGGCGCGCAAAGTTTCCGCAGCCAAGCTCGGTGCCGCAAACAAAAATAATGAAGCGATGCTGAGAAAGAGCTGGCGCATGAAAAAAGAATTCTGTCAGTCAGTGCATTCTAACCGAGAGTTTTACATGTCAACAGAAAAAATCGAACCGCGGGCTAGCGCCCTCTCCAACAAAGGTAGGCTTGAAGTTGTGGTGGGTGCGAGTGAAGTATGAAATAAAGTGAACTCAGTGTCGAAAGTTCAAATTCACAAGCGATTCAGACTTAAAATAGTTATCCGTATTCAACACAAACGCTTCTGTTGAGGCAGGCTTTCCCTTACAATCAAAACCGTTTTTGTTCTAGGGCTTTAATTTATGCGACTGGCTGTCCTGACTGATCTGCATGCAAACCGTGAGGCACTCGAAGCCTGCTTGGCGCATGCCAAAGATAACGGTGCGGAACAGTTCGCATTTTTGGGCGACCTGATTGGTTATGGCGCAGATCCTGGGTGGGTGTTGGACACGGTCATTTCTTATGTTGCTAATGGTGCCCATGTGCTGATGGGGAATCATGATATCGGTGTGTTGCAAGAAGATCGCAAAGAAATGAACGCGACAGCCCGTTTCGTGGTGGAGTGGACGCGCAATAATTTAAGTGATTTTCATCGTGATTTTATTCGCGATTTGCCAATGAGCTTTCAATTAGAAGGATGTCTTTTTGTTCATGCTAATGCGTGGGCGCCTGAGAAATGGGAATATGTTGACGGCGTGATGGAGGCTGCGCGTAGTATGAACGCAACAACAGCGCCGATTACTTTTTGTGGTCACGTTCATACCCCTAGCCTATATCACATGAATCAAGGCGGCAAAGTCGGTGAATTTACTCCAGTGCCGAACGTCAGTGTGCCCTTAAGCAAATTGAGGCGGTGGCTGGTGCAACCAGGCTCGGTGGGGCAACCTCGGGATGGGAATCCTGCTGCTTGTTACGCAATCTTTGATTCGCTTCAACAAGAGCTTACTTTTTATCGTATACCCTATGATGCTGAGACTGCCTCACAAAAAGTGTTGGCGGCAGGTTTACCGCCAAGTTTGGCGCAGCGATTGCTTCATGGAGGATAGTGACGATGTCGGATCCGCATTTAACTCGAAAAGTTCCGCCCGATGCGGAGTCAACCACGGCTCACTCTCCTCAGACTTCAGAAAATAAAGCTAAGACCCCACGCCGTTTACAAGCCGGGATGGTGGTTGATGGTTTTCGCTTAGAAGAAAAAATGCATGTCGGTGGGATGGCGGCCTTGTGGCGTATCACGGATACCTTGAGCCGTTATCGTAGCGCTGAGGGACAAGACCCCGACCTCATCATGAAAGTGCCGTTGATGTACAGCATTGACGATCCAACGGCAATTGTGGCATTTGAAGTTGAACAAATGATCATGCCCAAACTTAAGGGCAAGCATGTGCCGCGCTATTTTGGATCGGGCGATTTTGATACCCAACCCTTCATTGTGATGGAGCATATCAGTGGAACCTCATTGCGTAGTCGCTTTGACGCTTCTCCCTTGCCGATTGAAGAAGTCGTAAATGTGGGTATTCGTGTCGCCACCGCTTTGCAAGATTTGCACCGTCAGAGTGTCATTCATCTCGATTTGAAGCCCTCGAATATCATGTTTCGTCCAGAAGGCGATGCCGTGTTAATCGATTATGGTTTATCGCGACATGACAAATTGCCTGATTTACTCGGTGAAGAATTCCGCTTGCCTATGGGTACAGGCCCGTATATCGCGCCAGAGCAAGTCTTGGGGATACGCAATGAACCTCGCAGCGATCAGTTTTCCTTGGGGGTTTTGTTGTATCACTTGGCGACGGGCGAGCGTCCATTTGGGCATCCGACATCGGTTTCCGGTTTAAAGAAGCGTTTATATCGTGATCCCATTCCTCCACGGACTCACAACCCAGCCCTTCCTAATTGGTTACAAGAAGTGATCTTACGGTGCCTAGAGGTAGACCCCAAGGCGCGTTTTGATACAGCAGGTCAACTTGCCTTTATGCTGCAAAATCCGCAAGAAATCCCTTTGACCAGTCGCTCGGAAAAACAAGGTCAAGACGGTTTAATGTCAGTATTAAAGCGCCGTTTTCAGGCAGCTGGGGTAGAGCCATTTGCCCGTCATAGTTTGTCCGATCATTTATCGCAGTCACCTATCATCATGGTGGCGTTGCATTTGAGCGAAAGCAATACTGAATTGACCGACGAGATACGGATGATTACACGCCGTATGTTGCAGACCGAGCCCGGTGCTCGCTTAGCCTGTGTCACGATTCGCAAAACCAGTCGTATTGGCTTAGACGACGGTATGGTGCAAGATGGACAAAACATGCACGTCAAACAGTTGGTAGAATTAAAACACTGGGCGCGCCCGTTGCAGGTGCGCAACGACAAAATTACCTTTCATGTATTGGAAGCGCACGATACCGCGGCAGCCATCATCGAGTACGCGCATAATAACAACGTTGATCAGATCATCATTGGTTCTCGAGGTAGTTCGACTCTACGTCGCTACCTAGGCAGTGTCTCTTCGCAGGTTGTAGCAGAAGCAGAATGTACTGTGACGGTGGTGAAACAAAGGCGTGAATAAAACCACCTCATAGGAAACGAAGGCATGAACCTGACATTGGTTGGCGTACGACTGCGAGCAATGAAACGCGACCTGTCTTCTAATTTTGCACATACTTCTCGCCTCTCCGTTCAAGCGGCGCTACTTGGAATTGCTTTCACTTGTGCGGGTTTTTCGACTGCCCAGACCAAGCCAACGCCTCTTACGGCGACTGCCTCTGCAAGCAATCCAGAAACTTGGGACAAGCTAGCCGATACCGTGTTCCGTCACTTATCGATGCAACAAGGTCTCCCGCAATATAGTGCCACCTCGTTAGCCCAAGATAGCGACGGTTTCATTTGGGTCGGCACGCAAGGCGGGCTCGCACGTTGGGATGGCTATCGTTTTCGTAATTATCTGCCACAAGCAAATGCTCCATATAGTTTGCCGGACAATTATGTGATGTCCTTGCATCATGATAGCCAAGGTCGATTATGGGTGGGCACGAATGGCGGCGGCTTGGCGATGTATGATAAGTTGAATGATCGTTTCGTACGGGTGCCGACAGGGCCAGGCGGTGTAAGCCATGTTACGGTGAATGCGATCACTAGCGACGAAAAAGGTAATTTGTGGTTAGCCACACGCGCCGGACTCAATCATTACGACCCACAAACAGGTAAAGTGCGTCAATTTCATGTCAGTGATGACGGTCTGCCTTCAGATTTGGTACGTACAGTCGCGCGTGATGGTCAGGGCAATATTTGGGCGGGCACCAGTCAAGGTTTGGTCAAGATTGATGCCCGCACTGAGCAAATTACGCGTGTACCCTTACCCATAGCCGCCGGCAAAGTGCAACGCATCGTGACCGTCTGTGCGAGTTCGGATGGAAAAGTGTGGGTAGGCACCTTCGATTCCGGCGCTTTTTATATCTCACCCGATGATCCAGAACCTAAGCGCTTGCTGGTACAAAAGCCTCATAGCAATATTCCCGAGACCATTAACGAGAACGTCTACTTCATACAAAAGACCGCTGATGATGAGGTCTGGTTGGGCACCTATGGTCGAGGCATTTTGGTGGTGAACACGAAAACGCTAGAAACCAAGCGCATGGTACATGAGAGCAATCGCTCAAGTAGTTTGGCGGATAATTCGGTATGGTCCATCATTCGTGATCGCTCGGGTTTAATATGGGTTGGAAGTCAACGTGGAATTAGTATTCATGATCCTTCTTCAAAGGCGATCTTAAGTTTATTTGGCGGTGATAACCGAAGCCATAGGTTGCAAGGTATCGATTTTTTTTCAGCACATGGCTTTGAAGACGGCAGCGTGTGGGTGGGATCGCAGAATCAAGGGATCAGTATTCTCGACCCGAATAGTCAAGTGTTCCGAACCTTACCCGCCGATGACGCGAATCCACAGTTTGCATTGCCGCAAAGCGCGATTTTTACTATCTATCCGGTCGGTGCTGATCAAGTTTATATCGGTACCGATAAAGGCCTATATCTGAGTGATAGGCGTGGCAGTGGAGTGCGTCGGCTCAATTTGACGCCGCGTAATCCCGTATTGCGAGTGGCCGCGTTGTTACAAGTCGATCAGCGCTTGTATATTGGCGGCCCGGAAGGACTATGGGAAAAAGATCTGAGCAAACCTCATCTTGATAATGCTATGCAGACAGATTGGGCCAAGTCACTGGGCACAAAATTTATTACCGAACTTAAGCGTGCACCAGACGGCGCGATTTGGGTCGCGACTCTACAAGATGGTCTGTATCGCTATGATCCGATGACTCAACAACTCAGTAATATTAAACCGGATCCTCAAAGTAAAAGTAGCCTGACACATCGTAATGTATCGACCATGCTGTTTGATAGTCGAGGTTGGTTGTGGGTCGGTATGCAAGGTGGTGGTTTGGATATTTTAAGACCTAGTAAGCAAGCAGGACAGTTTGAGTTTCGGCATATAGGCAAGGCTGAAAAACTACCTAACGATCTAGTGAATAAAGTGCTGGAAGATAATGCGGGTCAAATATGGCTTAGTACCGATGAAGGTTTGGCGAAAATCGATCCGCAAACCCTAGAGGTAAGACCATTGGCGGAGCCAGACGGGGTGGCGATTATGGGCTACTGGTCTACTTCAGGTGCAAAAACGCGTGATGGCAACCTCATTTTTGGCGGTGTTGGAGGCATGACTATCGTGCGCCCCTCCTTAGTTAAACCGTATGAATATCGCCCGCCATTGGTGGTCACGAATATTCAGCTTGGCGGTAAAACGCTTGCAGTTAATCATGCAAAATTTGTAGGCGAAGGCGCTGACAAACTCGTCATTCACGCAGAGGCAAATAGTATGGTGGTCGAGTTTGCTGCGCTAGACTATTCGGCTGCCGAGCATAATCGTTATGCGTATCGCCTTGAAGGCTATGATAAGACTTGGGTAGAGACCGATTACACGCGGCGCTTGGCAGCGTATACCAATTTACCACCGGGCGACTATCGTTTGCATCTGCGAGGAAGCAATCGTAATGGGATGTGGAGCGAGTCAGATTTGGTGTTGGAAGTCAAAGTGATGCCGGCTTGGTTCCAAACGTGGTGGGCCTACATGCTGTATTTGGCCATGTTTAGTGTCTCGGTGTATCTATTGCTGCGTTGGCGCCTGTGGGCTCTGCGCAATAAAAATCGTAATTTGGAATTGTTGATACAAGAACGTACCCGTGAACTTGAAGCGTCGCGTCGAGCACTTGAACAACAAAGTTTGACCGATCCTTTAACCGGTTTGCGTAATCGCCGTTATCTCAATCTTTGCATTGCCGATGATATTGCCGAAGTGCTGCGCAGCTACAGTCGACAGGCAGAAAACAAAGGGGAAGCGAATCGCGATTTGATTTTTATGATGGTAGATATCGATCATTTTAAATCGGTCAACGATCAATATGGTCATGCGGCAGGTGATCAAGTGCTCAAGCAAACCACCAGCATTCTGCGGGAAACGGTGCGCGATAGTGATACCATCATCCGTTGGGGTGGCGAGGAATTTTTGATATTGGTACGCCATACGCATTTTGCCGAAGCTGAACGACTCGCTGAACGTATTCGTAGCCGTATCGCTGAGCATCATTTCAGGCTCTCGGATGGTAAAAACTTACAGCGCAGTTGTTCCATCGGCTTAGCGGCTTATCCTTTCATGCCGAAAGCAATCGAAGCCTATAGTTGGGAACAGGTGATAGGGATTGCCGACAAATGTTTGTATGCGGCGAAACGCGCTGGGCGCAACGCTTGGGTCGGTTTATATCTGGTTGATGACGCGATAGTGCAAGCGCCGAGTGCCGAAATTGAGCAACTTATTGAGCAAGGCCTTGTCAAAGTTCATAGCTCATTGCCTGATACCACTGAATTAAATTGGAGCCAAGGGAAAGACAAATAAACCCAAAAAAGTGTAGTCGACATTGAGGTTTTCTGTGGGCAAATTGAGCAGGAGCTTTATAATCGTGGCGGTTTGAAATACATGCCTAGCATCTTCGTTAGACATATTTATTTTTACAATAAGAATTAGGAGCACTATGAAGCAAGGATTAATACAGACAGCAGTAGCGTTGAGCTTGATGACAGCTTTTCCCAGCTACAGCATGGCGCAAGCAGCGCCAGCCAAGAAAGTAGCCGAAAAAAATGTAATGCAAGTTGCCGAACCAGCACTGCGCGCCCATCTCGCTTTACTTTCCTCTGATCTGTTCGAGGGGCGTGGTACCGGCCAACGTGGTGGCGATTTGACGGTGCAGTACTTGGAAAGTCAATCACAGGTTGTCGGTTTAAAACCTGCTAACGGTAATTCCTATCGTCAATTGGTCAAGATCGCTGGCGTCAAATCATTACCGGAACAAAGTTCTGCGCAATTGATGGTTGGTGGTAAAGCACTCGATATTAGCTTTGGCAAAGACTGGGTGTGGGCACCTGGTGATGCGGTGGCAGAACACAAGTTTGATCATGATTTAGTCTTTGTCGGTTACGGTATTACCGCACCGGAAGAAAAATGGAATGATTTCAAAAACGTTGATGTGAAAAACAAGATCGTGATCATGATGGTCAATGATCCGCAACCGACGGCAGAAGAACCGAACCGCTTTGCCGGTAAGGCCCTGACTTACTATGGTCGTTGGACATATAAGTTCGAAGAAGCTAAACGTCAAGGCGCTGCTGGTGTATTATTGATTCACACTACACCAAGTGCAAGTTATGGTTGGTCTGTTGTGCAAAATAGTTGGTTGAATGAGCGCTTCCAGTTGGATGGCGCAGCACCCGGCACGGGTTTGCAAGGCTGGATGACCGAAGAGACAGCGCGTCAATTGTTTGCTAGTGCAGGACAAGATTTAGATAAATTACGTGCAGCCGCCGAGAAGAAAGATTTCCAAGCGGTGCCTTTGTCGGCCAAGTTAGTCGGCGAAACCAAAGCGGCGATTCGTCGTGTTGAGCAATTTAACGTGGCGGGCATCGTTCCGGGTACAGACCCGAAGCTGAAAGACGAAATCGTCATCTATAGCGCGCACTGGGATCATCTAGGTAAGCAAGGTACAGGCGCCGATACCATCTATAACGGTGCGGTAGATAACGGCTCTGGTACGGCGGCACTGTTGGCGATGGCGAAAGAAGCGGTTGCGCATCCGGCCAAACGTAGTCAAATGTTTTTATGGGTAGCCGCAGAAGAACAAGGCTTGCTTGGTAGTGCTCTGTATGGCGCCCAACCGCTATGGCCTTTGAACAAAACGGCGGCCAACTTGAATCTCGATAGTTTGAATTTCGTTGGCCCTACGCGTGATATCGGCACCCAAGGTAGTGAGCGTACCGAATTAGGTGCGATGGCTGCGAAGGTGGCAAAATCTATGGGTATGGAAATCGCGAAAGCGGAGCCAGATTTGGCCGGTGGTTACTTCCGTAGCGATCACTTCAACTTCGCTAAGAACGGCGTTCCAGCATTCTCGATTGAAGGCGGTCGTGAATTTTTGAAAGACCAAGCGGGTTCAACAGAAAAAGCGAAAGCCTATGGCGCGCGCTATCATCAAGTGACCGATGAATTTGATCCAAGCTGGGATCTGTCTGGCATGGTACAACAAGCGCAATTCACCTTGAATTTAGGCCAAGCGGTAGCGAATAGCGCCAAAATGCCAGCGTGGAAAGCCGGTGATGCCTTTGGTAAGGCACGTGCCAGCGCAAAATAATGTGATCTGTTAGGGAGTTTAGAAAGCGAGGCCGACGACTGGTGGCTTCGCTTTTTTTATGGAGTTGGCACTATGCATCCAACAAAAGTATCACGCGATAAATTACACAAGCTGACTGATCTACCGAATATCGGCAAAGCATCGGCTGCCGATTTGGTGTTGTTGGGTTATCAAACACCGCAAGACTTGGTGGGGGCCGATCCCTATCAAATGTATCAAGAACTGTGCGCTAGAACTGGCGTGCGCCATGATCCTTGTGTGATCGATGTGTTTATGTCGGTGACCCGCTTCATGGCTGGTGAGGCGCCAGCCTTGTGGTGGGATTTTACCGAGGAGCGTAAGCAGACATTGGCCGACATGAAATCAGCGATACCTTCGTGAAAAGTGCATGCGTAATGACTTCCGTTAGGACACTTAGTTAGTAGGTCCTTTATGCATAAGAATTAGTTAAGTTATGAAATGAGCTCAAGCAATTCGATTCGATATGGATGAGGAGTCGTAATCGCATAAAAATGTTCGACTAAAGAGCTAGAGCGTCCTACGCAGACCAAACTTCCTTGACTTATTTCGTCCTGCACCACCACCTCAGGTACCATTGCTAACCATCCACTATCACGTGCAATTAGGCGAAGCATAGCCATGTCGTCTACTTCTGCGCGTAAGCGTGGACTCACACTCGCTGACGCGCAAAGTGCGTCAAATTGCGTGCGAATAGCGTTGTTTGGGCCTGGCAGCGCAATTTCTATACCGTCTAAATCTTCAGGAACCCGTAAGCGCTGACCTTGCCAACGACTACTTGGGCCCACAATTGACACTACCTGACTACCTAGAAATCGGCAGTGTAATGGGCGGTTTGCGTCAGAAGGCAGGGTTTGATTGGCCAGAACAATATCGAGTTGATGTTCATGCAAGCGCTCTAATAGATCGGACAATTGTCCCGATTCGAGTGTCAAGATGACGTTTGGGTTGGCCAACAAGGGGCGAATTTTGTTTTCCTGATAATTTCGTGACATTGTTGAGACGCTACCTATCCGCAAATGCGTCATTTCACCGCTTTTGCCTCGCAGTCTTCCAAGCATTTCCTGGCCTAAGCCAAAGATCGTTTCTGCGTAACTAAAGACCAATTGCCCCATTTCCGTCATTTGTAGACGGCGCCCATCGCGCTTAAACAGGCTCTGCCCGAGATGATCTTCAAGCTGCTTTATTTGGGCAGATAAGGCCGATTGTGAAGTGTGTAGTTCTTCCGCAGTGCGGGTCAGATGCCCATTTTTAGCCACGCGCCAAAAGTAGAACAAATGATGGAAATTGAGTTGCTTTAAATTAATCATTCTGTTTTATAGATGAATTCGTTCCAATCATTGTATTTTACAGAATAATTGATTACCTCCACAATGCGCCACGAAATCAAACTACAGATCTCCGCATGACAAGCAAATGCACCTCTAGGCTGCTCTGAGGGCCATGGTATGCGATGGAGTTCTTCAAACAGAGGTGAATCAAAGATGTATGAAATGGTGGCTCATAGTGTGTGGTTTGCGCCCATGATCATGTTGGCAGCAGCGCTCTTCCTCGTGCTGCAAGCAGCTGAGTCGTATCAACTGACACGCGCTTGGAGGCTCTTAAGCAGATGCTCTTGGGCGGCTTTTGTCGTTTTGCTGGGCATTTTGTTGTGCCTTGGTTTGAGCCGCGGCTTGCCAGCCTTGGGCTTGCAGACAATTCAATTCCCGCCTCCTGCTGCAAACTATCTGCAAATCACTCCCTTGGGTTTGATACTTGCGGTACTGGTGCAATTTCTTGGCACTGTCATTATCGGATTTTCTTCACGCTATTTGCGGGGTGAGCCGCGGCAATTGAAATACATGGCGGCTTTGGCGAGTCTATTAGCGGTGGTGCAATTACTGTTGATGGCGAATCACTGGTTAGTCTTGATCGTTTTATGGAGTGCCGTTGGATTTGCTTTGCAACACTTACTGTGCTTTTATCAAGAGCGCCCTTTCGCGCAGTTGGCGGCACATAAGAAAAGGATTGCAGATTATCTTGCTGATACCTTATTACTTGGCGCTGCTGTCTTGGCTTGGCGCGAAGTGGATAGCGGCTCTTTGAGTGTCTTGTTCGAAACGATATCAACAAGCGGCATGACCTCAACACTGGAATGGAGTGCTGTGTTGCTGGTACTCGCTGTCGTCTTGCGAACAGCTGCTTTACCTTTCCATGGATGGCTGATACAGGTAATGGAAGCACCAACACCAGTTTCGGCACTATTGCATGCTGGCGTAGTCAATCTTGGTGGCTTTGTTTTGATTCGCTTTGCCAGCCTATTAGAGCATGCAATGTGGGCGCGTAGTTTGTTACTGGCTTTCGGTTTAGTCACGGCAATGCTAGCAGGCATAGTGATGCTGACACGTGTCAGTATTAAGCTGCGTTTAGCTTGGTCAACCGTGGCACAGATGGGTTTCATGTTGCTTGAATGCGCTGCAGGTTTGTATAGCCTCGCTGCACTGCATCTATTAGGCCACTCTTTGTACAAAGCACACGCTTTTTTGGCCTCTTCGAATGTGGTCTACGAGACTCGCATTCTGCAAATGCGTGGCAAGCATACTGCTACAACGTGGAGTCTGTTATTGGCACCTTGTCTGAGTCTAAGCATACTTTTTCTAATAAGCATGTTTGTTGCTCAGTATGGCCTACAAACTTGGGTGTGGTGGTGGAACGTTCTGTTCGCGCTTGCCTTGGCTCCACTCTTATGGACTACGACAGCGCAGCATCGCTTACTTGCGCAGTTGTTGCATTTGTTGAGTGGCGTAATGATGGTATCGGTGCTCGCTGTAATCGCCTTGACTCTGCACGCACTACCACTCGACTTAATCGACCATCCTGATCCCATCTTAGGCGTGATCGCGATGCTAGGAATGGCAATCTTGTACATCGTGTTGGCCTTGATTGAGACCAATTCGCAGATTTTAGAAAGTTGGCGTCGATGGAGTTACGCGGGTTTCTATATCGATGAATGGTTCACCCGTTTAACCCTGAGAATTTGGCCTACCAATTGGGTTAAAGCAAGCCCTTCCACCTTCCATCATATCGTGCCCCATCCAACATCGGCCAAGGTTTCGGTATCGAGTGGCGCTAGTCAGAACTAGATAGAACTAGATAGAACTAGATAGAACTGGATAGAACCAAATGCTAGTTTTGAGTCAGATTAGCAAAGTAAAAAATTAAAAGGAAAAGTAAAGATGGAGAGCGCTACATTGATTGCGAAGACGGTGAAAGACGAGAGGTATAGTGAGTTCCGCCGCGCGGTCGCTCAGGCATGCGAGTCGGCTTGCCAAGCCATTGCACCGGCATGGCCCTTAGATCAAGCGATTGCCGTCAACCCGCATTGGCAGAGAATTCATCTTAGTGTGAGAGAAGTTGCTGCACGTATGGCTGCCTTAGGCGGTTTGCAGGTCTTCCCTTCCCGTCAGAGTATGCGCGAAGCATGGGAGAAGAAACGTATAAGTGAGGCGGATCTATATAGCGCAAATCAAATGATGCTTACTGCTCGCGATAGCGAAATTCGAATGGACGCTTTGATTCGTGCATTAGATCAGGAGATAAAAATACCTCAGTTACCATTGCTGATTGATGTTCTTGATCATGCGGCTGACCGACATAAGCGATTGTCGTGGCGTGAAGCAGTTACTCATCAAGTGAGCCAAACTTGTGCCGCTTATTTTGATCATCACCAAGCACAATGGCAACCAGAACGAAGTAAAGGCTTGTATGGTTTTTGGCGTGAGACGCTGATTCATGATCATGGTATCGGTACGCTGATGGGTTTGCCACAATTAGGACAAGCTTTGCACAGCCTTCCAGAAAATCATGAAGATGCCGAAGTATGGGTGATGCAGCATTTAGATTTACCACGCGAGGCATGGACAGACTACTTGGAAGCGGTACTGTTGACGGTAAATGGTTGGGCGTCGAGTTGTGCTTATCTTGCATGGCAGGCCAAACTCGCAGGTGGCGAGGATCAACATTTGCGAGAATTATTAGCGATTCGTTTGGCTTGGGGTATTGTGCTATTGGAGTGTCAAGAAGCTTCACAGCAAAGCGCACATACCAAAATGGCGTTCGCCGCTTTGCGCCGCGAATGGGAAAATCATCGCGTGCGTTTGCGTCAAGCAGAAGAGCTGTTGCTGGTTGATGAAATTTGGCAGTTGGCTTTGGAACGAGGCTATCAAAAAAATCTGGCTAGCCAATTACGGCATGCGGTGTTCGATCATGCAAATCAAGATATTGGCACTGCGGGCGTGGAGCAATCGGCGATTGAGGTGCAAGCAGTATTTTGCATTGATGTCCGAAGTGAGCCCATGCGACGCGCCTTGGAGGCTGTTGATGCCGCCATCCAAACCAGGGGCTTTGCTGGCTTTTTCGGTATTTCGGCAAACTACACACCGATAGGAAGCGCCTTAAATCGCCCGCAGTTGCCAGGTTTGCTCGCTGCGAATTTACAAATCGGCGATTGCGCGGTGCCTGTGGCCTCCAATGAATCTGAAGCTGTTGCCCTCACGACCTCGTTAG
>CALKVB010000424.1 GCA_937996605.1 uncultured Oxalobacteraceae bacterium
ACGAGAAACTAGTGGTGAATATCTAAAGCATGCTGCTTGTTGTTTTTTATATGTGCGAATTATCCCAGATTTTGTCGAGATTGCCTGCACATTCAGAGGGCAAAGGCTGGGAAAAACTGTGTGTCAGCTTGAAAATGAACAGAAACGCGACACTGGTTGCAGCTGAAAAGCCTATGGTCTTTGTTGCTACAGAAGTGGTATGCTGCAGCACAACAGGCGATGACGAGGGTAGTGTGATGGTCACGTCAAAGAAACAAAGCAGTTTAATCAAGATGGAGAATTGGCATGGGTATAGAAGTAAATTTCGAAGGTAAAGTAGCCTTGATTACGGGCGCTTCGAGTGGTCTCGGTGCACGTTTTGCCAAAGTGTTGGCAATGGCAGGAGCCCAAGTTGTGTTGGCGTCACGCCGAACTGAGCGCTTGAAAGAGTTGCGCGCAGAAATTGAAGCCGATGGCGGTGCGGCTCACGTGGTGGCTTTGGATGTTACCGATTATGCCAGCATCAAATCGGCAATCGCGCATGCAGAAACCGAAGCGGGCCCGATCGATATTTTGATCAATAACTCGGGTGTATCGACTCAGCAAAAATTGGTCGATGTCACACCAGAAGACTATGCATTCGTGATGGACACCAATCAACGGGGTGCTTTCTTCGTCGCGCAAGAGACTGCTAAACGTATGATTACCCGCTACAAAGGCGACCCCAAGAAACAACATCGCATCATCAACATCGCTTCCGTAGCAGGCTTACGAGTAATTCCGCAACTGGGGATTTATTGCATGAGTAAAGCCGCAGTCGTGCAAATGACGAAAGCGATGGCGGTGGAGTGGGGTAAGTTCGGCATTAACGTGAATGCGATCTGCCCTGGCTATATCGAAACGGAAATCAACTCAGAACATTTTCAAACCGAGCAGGGAAAGAAGTTAATCGACATGTTGCCGCGCAAACGTGTAGGCACACCTGAAGATTTGGATGGACTATTGCTGTTGCTGGCTGCTGAGGAATCTCGTTTCCTAAACGGTTCCATTGTTGCCGCCGATGATGGTTTGAGCGTAACTTAAGCGGGGCTCGGTTCTGCCTTACATTTGTTTTATCTGCAAAGCTAGAAAAGCCTCATTCCTCGAAGAAGAAATGAGGCTTTTTTGCTTTTTTAGTTTACTTTGGTGAGCCTAAACCAATTCAAATTCCAACCACCGTTATTCGCCTTGATGCCGAATTTATGTGAACCAGCACTCAGGCTCACATTGTGTTTGATGGTGGTCCAGGTTTGCCATCCTCCTGTCGCGGGAATATTGATCGCGGCATAT
>CALKVB010000425.1 GCA_937996605.1 uncultured Oxalobacteraceae bacterium
TCGAGAACCGCATCGGCGAAGCCGGTGGCAAGGCACTGTTCGATGGCGTATCGGCGCAACTGCTCAAGAAAGGCTTCATCGCGCGCGGTGGGCAGATCATCGACGCGACCCTGGTGCCTGCGGCGCGGGTTGTACCAGCCTTCGATCCAGGTAAGGACCGCCAGACGAACCTGGTCCTTGTCTTGAAGCTACGCCGATCGATCAGTTCGCACTCCAGACTGGCAAAGAAGCTCTCCGCCATCGCGTTATCGTACCCTTCGCCATTTGCATCTCCATCGCTCGAGAGTTGAGGGCGCACCGTGCGGGGGAGACGGCTCAGTTCACCTTCCTAACCGGGTAAGCGTGTTGGGTCTCCACGAAATGCGAGGTGACTCATGACAATCATCGAGCTCAGTGAACAAAGAATTTTATTGACATACTCAATCCGCGATCTATAAAAGGTCATGGGATGCCTATCAATGACCTGTCGCCCGACGACATCATTCGAATCAATATTAGAAAATGGAAAGAATTTTTATTTCCACAAGAAAACGCATTCGATATTATTAAGCGCCATCGTATTTATTGCCTTAATTCACTGAGGTGCTTAAAAAACATCGTTTTATAGAACACCAGCCACAGCCACCCCAGAGAAAGCAACAATATTGCATTTTTTTGTTGCATAGCGGCACTCCGGTTAAATTAATCGGCAGTTCACGAGCTGACATGGCGGGCGCCGGGAACTTGACTAGCATTCACTGATTCCTATCAACAGAGTTGAGGTGCCGCAATGAGCGCTTTCACCCTCATGCGAACTGTTCGGATTCTTCCCGTGCTATGTGCGGCCTTCATGTCACATACTGCGACATCTCAAGTGGTGGGGCCCGAGCGCATATCACTAAAGCCGGGAAACTCTTCAGTAGTTGCCACAGTTCCTTGCGCTAGGGATGTGGCGCCGGCAGATGCGGCCAAGGTACTGATGTGGCCGAATTCCAGCACCATCGTAGTTACCTCTCCTCCTGACAGACACGAAGATTTAGTCTTTACCGCTAATATAGGAAGCAAAGTTAGTTTGAGCGGAACGGATTGCGACCCGCCGTTAGTTAACCGCCAGTATATCGTTTCTTTCAATGCTGCACCGGAAGTGTCTGGACAAGCTCTGCAAACATCTTTCCAGGTGCTGGTCGCGGCTTTCGTTCTTGCGCTGCTGCTCGAGAGCGCATTTTCCCTTCTATTCAACTGGCGACCGTTCAAAGTGCTCGTCGTTGGCAGGGCGTGGCGCACTCCAATAATGCTCATTGCCTCATGGCTGGTGGTTTCCCAATTTAAGTTCGACCTTATGGCCCAGTTGTTTAATGCCTACTACCCAAAAAATTCACAACCAACCGGAAGCTGGGGCACAACTCTACTGACCTCCATGATTCTGGCTGGAGGTAGCGTTGGGGTAAATCGCATCCTTACTACTCTTGGTTTCAGATCTCAAGTAAAGAGTGAAAATGAGCAGCCAACACTCGATGAATCGCACGCATGGATCTCTATTGAAGTAACGCACGCCGAAAGGGATCGGCGCTTTGTTGTGGCAATCACGGCGGTTACCCCACCTACTGGTGCTTCTATCGAAACGGCAGTGGGTATCGTTGGCAATCCGAGACCTTCTCTGAAAAGCATTTTTTCTGGAAATACTAATCGTCTGCCTGTGTCTGGTGGGCTCCAGGTTCTTGCTGCCAATTACTATTCCATTACCGTGCGCGACGTGTCCAATAACAAACGTTATGACTCGAATGGGAAGGAACTGACGGATGGCGTACAGCCAGCCATATTCAGATTTGCTCCTCGCGCAGTTCTCGATTTTCGAGTACGCATTACATAGTTGATGTGATCGAGGGAGTAATTTCAACTCTTTCCTTTTTTCCATCAGTTATGGTGGCGTCCGGTGGTAAGGTGAGCGACAAAACGCTCTAATCGTTGCTTGTTTATACATTGGCAGGTCATGATCTGAAAATTCTGGAGTGGTACGCATGCATAGTAATCGCTGGAATAGATCACACATCGTTAAGGTGCCACCTGTTGATGGATGTGCGCAATGAAAGCCACTCTCGCCCGTGGGGCCAAAGGTGATCTTATCGAGCGATTGCAGCAAGCCCTTTCAAAAATTGCTGTGCCTACGGAGGGAGGGCAGCAAGAACCCGCGATTGCAACGGTTGATGGGGATTTCGGGCGATCGACTCAGCTAGCGATTCAACGTGTTCAGGCCAAATTCGGTAAGCCAATCACAGGCGTTGTCGATGCTGAACTCTGGGAGTTAATTTCAAAAGAGGCAGATTGGCCGGGCAAGTTCGAACGGTGTCTAGGCTTAGTTGCGGCATTTGAGGGGCACGGATACACCAAGGCTGCCGGCAACTGGGACAAAGCCGGCATCACTTGGGGGATCATCGGGTTCATCCTGATCACGTGCGGCAAGGTCAAGAAGAAGACTGTACTGAAGTACGGCCCACTCCGCGACCTATTAAAGGAGGCGTTCGTGAAGCATGAGGCGACGATGATCGCCGCGTTCGGTGATGGACAGGCCAAGGTGTTGAAGCAGATGCTCGACGCCACACCCGACGACCTATACAGATTCGCCGTCCAGGTGTCGGACGGAAAGAAGAACTTCGTTTTGCGACCCGAGTGGCAGCAGGCCTTTGCTACGCTGGGTGGTGACCCAGCAATCCGCGAACTGCAGCGCGCCTTCGCGAAGCGCCTGTACTACGACCCCAGCATGAAAGATGCGGAGAAGTTCGGGAAAGAGTTCGACATGGCGTCCGAACGCACAGACCAGTTGTTCTTTGACATCCAGGTGAACAACGGCGGACTGGGGCGAAAGCTGGAGTTTCCCAAGGCGAAAGCCGCGCTGAAGGCCCTTCTGGTGGCACATCCAAATGCGACGTTGAACGACAAGCTCAACGTAATTACGCAGGTGCTGGCCGCTTCGCGACCCAAGTTTGCAAAGGACATCATCGAACGCAAAGGCACGATCTCTAACGGGTTCGGTCGAGTGCACGGGAAGGACTACCGGCTTGACGGCTGGGGCATCGAACTCGATGCCACGCCAGTTGCGCCGCCCGAGCCACCACCAGAACCCGAACCGATCCAGTTGCACTGGAGTGTGCTCGGTCTTGAACCCACACAGCAATCAGAGCAACTTGACCTCGCCGCAGGCGCCTTGAAGCTAGGGCTGACGGAACCTGGCATTGGGCTGGTGGACGCCGGCCTTTGGCCAGACGGAAACGGTATCGAACCACTGGCGAGGTCCGGCGTGAAGTCACTGAGTTTCAGAGGCCTGCTCGGACCCAGCGGCCCGACCCTAATTGGACCCAAGGGCGACGAGCTGCTGCACGGCGTCAACCTGAAGGCTGCCAAGGGCAGCGTGATCACGGTCATCGGCCCCAACGGCGCCGGCAAGTCGACCACCTTCAACCTGATCACCGGCGTGCTCGCGGTCACGCGCGGCAAGGTGATGCTGCGCGGCCAGGAAGTGCAGAGCCTGCCCTCGCGCCAGATCGCCGCGCGCGGCGTGGCGCGCACCTTCCAGCACGTCAAGATGATCCCGAGCATGACGGTGCTGGAGAACGTCGCGCTCGGCGCGCACCTGCGCGGCGGCAGCGGGGTGGCGTCGGCGATGCTGCGGCTGGACCGTCGCGAGGAGCGCGAGCTGCTGAAGGAAGCCGAGAAGCAGCTGCGCCGCATCGGCATGGCCGACCGCATGCACGAACTCGCGGGCAACCTGGCGCTCGGCCCGCAACGGCTGATGGAAATCGCGCGGGCCCTCTGCACGGATCCAGC
>CALKVB010000426.1 GCA_937996605.1 uncultured Oxalobacteraceae bacterium
CCCAAGGGGACCAGCAGCGGTCCTTTGCTGCCACCAAGATGAATGACCGTTCCAGTCGATCGCACGCCATTGTGACTCTTCGTCTCACGCGAACCGATAAACGCAACCAACGCCGCAAGACCTCCCGACTCTTCTTGGTGGATCTCGCGGGGTCAGAGTGGATAGAGCGTTCGGGCGTGGTCGGTCAAGGCTTGGAAGAAGCGAAGAAGATTAACAAATCCTTGTCTACATTGGCTCATGTGATTCAAGCATTGACCACGGAACGAGGCCACGTCCCTTACCGAGACTCCAAGTTAACTTATCTGCTGAGTGATGCATTGGGAGGCAACAGTAAAACGGCCTTGTTGTTGGCATGTTCTCCCGCCATGGACAGCATGCGTGAAACGCTGAGCACGTTACAGTTTGGACAGCGTGCCAAAATGATCAAGAACACGCCCAAAGTCAATGAAGAAATCAGTATCAAGGGCTATCAAATGTTGATTGCGTCGTTGCAAGAGCGCATTCAATTGTTAGAGGCTAGAGCACCGTCTCAACCTGCTGATCAGGAAGACATCGGTTCGCTCAAGCAACGTTTATTGGAAGAAGAAGCAGCGGCGTCGGTGGCCAAGCGGGAAGTGGAGCAATGGATCGAAGAATCGCAACAACAAGAGCGACTTTTGAAGGCCAAGGAAGAAGAGGCCAAGCGCTTGGCTGGCCTTTGTGAATCCAAGGAGCAACAATTGGAGGCTTTGCGACAGCAGCTGCAATCGATGCAACAGCAGAGGCGAAAGAGCGTGCAAGAAGACCGGGAGCAATGGCAAAGGTTGGAAGAACAGACCAAGGGTGTGATGGAGCACGCCCAACAAGAGCGGGACAAGCGTTTGGAATTGGAGGCTTTGTTACAGGTGCTTCGCGAAGAAATGCAAGATCACGTGGAAGAACGCGAGGCATTGGTTCGACAGCTTCAGTATTTGCATCAGCAAGATGCTTTGCGTTCCCTTGAACAGCAACGCCTAAAAGACGCGGAGCAACGACGCACCGATGCGTTACGAGAATTGGAGCAAAGGATACAAGAGTCGGAAGAATTTCAATTGGATTCGGTGGCAAGAAGAATGTCTCATTTATTTCAGTTTCAAGCCGAAGCTTTATGAAGTACGAATCAGAGATCCATCTGATTTTTATGAAAAAGTGTTTTCAACAAGATCATAAGGAATGGACTCTCTTGGCCATGTAAAATGAACAATGGAACTCGATCGTTGCACGCGTCGGCATCCCACATTTCAAAGTCTTGTGCAGCCATCGTCTCCAGAACAATAGCTGCATCGTCGCGGCGGAAGGCAATCATGACTTGATCTTTCCAATCTTCCACATGCCGTGGTTCCAAACAAGCTTCGGAATTGTGAGTGTAAGAGGGGCCCCCACGGAATGAAACCTCTTCGCATAGTCGTTCCAACAGCTGTTCCGCATTCCATATACGCTCTTTGGAATTCATGTTGTTTGTGCGATATCGATTGTCTTTCATCCGATGTGAAACATTACCTATAACCATATAGTTGGTGTCGTGGTTCCATGAATAAGTTTTCTATGAAACGGGCGTGACTTCACGACCTGAAGAAGATTCGCTTTTCGAAACAGACGCGGGATCTTTTTCAGCGATACCACCCATGGAGTCATCGTACAAGCCATCGTATTGGTCCTGACGTTCGATTTTCGGGGCTGGTGGACCTTCGCGACATCGAATCTTGCGTCTCACCTCTTCGTCTTTCTCTTCAGGGAAATCCAGGCATCGTTTGCGTGGAACCAGTCCTTGTTCACGCATATCGTTTCGAAGTTTGATGAGATCCAAATGACAAGTTTCATGAATGTAACGCAGCATGCGAAGCTAATCTGCGATGGTGGGTTCGTCGTTCCAACAGTAGCCGCACACAGTCTGTTTCCCGCGTTCCAGT
Organism: uncultured Oxalobacteraceae bacterium; assembly: GCA_937996605.1. Classification (GTDB taxonomy): domain Bacteria; phylum Pseudomonadota; class Gammaproteobacteria; order Burkholderiales; family Burkholderiaceae_D; genus Undibacterium. The sequence goes on from CALKVB010000426.1 coordinate 1,929, forward strand.
TGCGGATAACATTTCCAGCATAGATATTCTTCGCAGCCGTCACATACAGCTGTATCTCCGCAGTCGGCCACAATGATGCCACATTGCTTACATGGGTACCAATCCACGCCCATGGTTGATGAAACGTGAGCCAAAAAGAGTAAAAAGATCTTTATATGAATCATTGGTTTGACATCTTTTTCTCGCTGACATAGTGTTCGACGGACATGGACGCAATCATTCCTTGAGCGGCTTGTTGATGAACGTCGAACACCAGGTTGACTGGTTTGGTACTTGTGGTCCACCACAACGTGTCCGCTTGGAGAGAGTTGAACAAGGGTCTGCAAAAATTCTGAATTGGGAAGGTAACCAAAGAGACTAAAGATCCAATCGACCGTGAGTTCGGTCTTGACTATTGTCTTTGCACGCAAGGTTTTATAAAAATTTTGAAAAGATATTGTCTTTGCCAAGTCTGAATAGTTTCTGCATTCATTGTCCATCTTCTTTTCAAAAAAAATGGATACAAGCACTAAAACGGGAGAAAAACGCAAACGAGATCCTTTCGAATGCGGCGCATGTCACCAGTTACTCTATGAACCTCGTTCCTTTGGATGTGGGCATTCGATTTGTGCCGTATGTCATTTGCAACGATGTCGGGTTTGCCCCGAATGCAAATGGAGTGCACCGGATGGCTTTGTGCTCCCAAAAAAATCGCGAGCTGGGCATTCAAGCCTCCACTGCCAATCCGTCAGAGTATGAGAACAGACGAGCCGAGTTCAAGGACATTGCATGGGTGTTTGAAAGGGGCATTACTATGCCCGGTTTTACCATTTACTTCCAAATGGGTATCGGTTTTCACAAAGCGATCCACATCTTTCAAACGATTGACGCCGCCGATGCTTGGACTGACTACGACAAGCTGCGAGGAATGCTATCCGATACATGCACTTTGGTACATTCGAAACCTGGTATCCGTATTTCCATGCAAGGAGCCGTCCCAGAGGTGTCTGCGTGCTGGGATGAAGGTGTCATTTACATCTGTAACGTTTCCGACCAGTGGTTTCGTTCCGAATAAAACCATTTTTTCAAAAATGAAAACAGTTTTTGGTGGTGTCGAGTGTTTGCATGGAGTTCATCCAGATTTCCAAACATGAATCTGGAAAAGGTTGGGCAGAAACGAAAACATCCGTTGGATGTTTCAGAGACTGAATGTAGCATTTGTAGAGAGATTTTATATGACCCTCGAACGTTTGGCTGTGGTCATTCGATTTGTGCCGTCTGTAAAATCCAGCAATCGGCATTTTGTCCAGAATGCAAATGGAGGCCAGCATCTGCTTCGTTCGAACTGATCAAGAACTACCGCCTTGCCAGTATCATCGAAGCCTTGGATCCAGAAGCGTATGAGTTGAAGCGAAAGGAGCATGCGTTCAAAGTCTGGGCCCATGACAAGCAGCGACTCATGCCTGGGTTTGTGGTCAACCGTCATTTGATGGAAAAGGATGCAGTCTTTGAAGTGGCCCAAAGGATTGACAACGCAAACTTATGGTTGCGAAAAGACGCGGATCAACTGGATGTCCTACTGTCCGAAACATGTATGTTCTCCATTCAGGAAGGTGACAGTCATGGGTTTACCAGATTTGGCACGTGTCATGGCATTTTCTTTGCATGGAACAAGGGAAGCTTACTTATCTATAACACCGGAAAAGAGTGGTTTCGTCCCAAGCCATCTCCTCAATCGGTCGAGCGATCCAATTGACTGGGTTTGAATCGAGGTTTGGGCGTCAAGTAATCTTTGCCGTACAAGAACTCCAAGTACGCGTTGGATGGTGCCCAGACTTTGCGGCCAGCCAAAGTTACTTCTTGAAACGGTTCAAGCAAAGGAAGCAAGACGTCACACGGGCCGGGAACATCGGGGCATTCCATGCCAGGCGCCCACATGTGAATGTCGACGCTTTCCCCTTCTTTGTGATACGTTTGTAAGCATTTGGTGGGACGGTCCGAATTCTTAATGAGCACCATACCACTGGAGACAATTTGGGGAATCACTTGATTTCGATAAACTTCTAGATCTTGTGGTAAAAATCCGAAATCAATGTCTGTGTCATCGTCGATGAAATCTTGTTGTCGCACCGCTCCTAACGCTGTTCCCTCGGATACAAACATGCGAATACCCGCAGCCTCGGAGGCATCCAGCACAATGTCGATCAGTTTCTTGGCTTTGAGTTTGTTCAATTTGGACTTGCCACGGGCTCGTTCGATTCGAGTCAGTTTCGTTCCTATCCAGTTTCGTAGCGCAATCATTTGCCCATCCTTGCGAAAATGTACGGTAGAAAGCACAATAATCACCAGTAGGAGAAACAGTCCGAACAGCAACAGGTTCCGCATTTCTTTGTGTTGGCACATCACAAGAAACACATGACTGGAGACTCGCAAGGTTCAAGAGCTGTGCTGGGCGCGGGTCTGATTGTGCTCGTGATTGTGCTGCTATGGTCCATCCTGTTTATCCAGTATTTTGATTTGGCGTTTCAAGACTACGCAGTGTATCGGTCTGTTCCCACGAGTGAAGTACCTGTTCCTCGGTTCTTACACCAGACATGGAAGAACCACGATTTGAATGAGTCACAAAAACAGTCAGTGTCATCGCTGAAAGCGGCATATCCCACGTATGAACATCGTTTGTGGACCGACGACATGCTTGACGATTTTGCTCGGCAAGAGTTTCCCGACTTTTATGCGGATACCTGGCAACGATTGACACCGTTTATCAAAAAGGTGGATACATGGCGCTATATGGTATTGTATATAATGGGAGGATTGTACTGTGATATTGACACCCAACGTCATCGCAATGCGGAGCATATTTGGAACAAGTTTCCGGGGTACGCTTTTGTGCCGACTCGCAGTTCTCGGGTCAATTGGGACGATGACACGGATGCTGCAAGTCCGGCCGTGCTATTCAGCTATCCTGGTCATCCTTTTTGGTTGTTGATGTTGGATTACATCCGAGAACAGCATACGCCTGAATTCCTGGCACAGAATCCCAATGAAGAAGTCATTGCGTGCACGGGTCCCATTGCTGTATCGCGCGTGTTGCTTCGCATGGAAAAAGGCGAGGTGAATGCCGACGGCATTGTGTTTCTCTCAGAAGCTCGTTTCGGATTGGGAGGATTGAAGGATTTATTTGCCAAGTATTGCATCCATGAGAACCGCAATACGGAAACATGGCGGAAGACATTATGATTTGTGATTCTGCCGTTGAGCCAATTCACGTCCAATCAGGTATCCGGCAGTCGGATACGGGCAAAGAACGGCATTTGCCATGATCAAGCCTCGTTCCTTCGAATCATGAAGAAACATGCCGTAGCTGAAAAGACCAACCGCTACCATGCCCTTGGGTTGGAAGAATTGATGACCAGCATCACGAAGAAGTTCTTTGCAAACCTGTGCCACATGGGAATTCATTCTTTGATTGAATGTAGCAATTTGGAACAGCACATCACGTCAAGGTGGTTTCAAGAAATGTGCATGCCTCGCATCGCACAACCCCGAAATGTGAAATGTTGGCTGTTCTTGACTCATTTGTAAATGAGGCTGCAGAGTCTGGAGTTTATCAATCAACCATAGGCACGACAATTTCTTCCACATGAGCCTCGTCCTCGAACATGGATTGATCATCTGCTTTGCGTTTGGTGGCGGCGTAACGATATTTGTCTTGATGCTTTCCCAGACGAAGGTATCTGGCTAGCATTGCAGCTGTTATTCCACACGTCTCTGCTGCCTTTTTGATGCTTGGATATACGACACCATTTGCCCAAACTGGTTTTCCATTAGTTTTCTCTCCATGTTGTTGTCTGGTGAGAGCCTGCAGGTTTCCGTGAAAGTTGTTTCGATGATTTGAGTCTATGTGATCAATTTCGTGGTCAGCAGGGATTGGTCCATGGAAAACCTCAAAAATACGATGATGCAGCAATCTTCCTGCGACCTGTATGTTACCGCTGGGGTTGTGGCGAAACCTGGACATGACGCGAAGCCCCTTTTTAGTAACGTGGGACAACCTTTCGCCAGTGCGAGACTCTGGATCGCTTGGCTCCGACAACATCCACGCCCAATCGTTGCAGTCATCCGTCGGATTTGGCGTGGTGGATTATTTTTGGAATCGTTGCGTGTTCTTTCTGCGGTAGGAGCTACCGGAAGATTTTTCGATGGTCTCACACAAAAGTAAACCGATTCTCGGAACCATGGCATCTTCAGTGTTGCGCCAACAACCCACTTTCGGCGTCGTGGAGGTTGTGCATGGTTCGAAGCGTCGTTTGTACCATCAGCGTTCCACACTTCCAAAGGCGAAACATCCCAAGGTTGAAGCGTCGGTTGTCGATTCGCGCACGCCCCCAACAGGTTCTGCCAAACCAATGTCTCGGCCAAACGTTGAAGACGCGAAAGTCCAAGCAAGCATGTCGTACACATCGCCTTTGACAAGGTCGAAAGCAGCACCTGCCCCGTTTGTGCTGACATCTGAAAATTCCATCCAGTTTTCTCAGCAGTTCGAAGCAGCTATGGGCGGCCGTTTAATGGATCGTCAGAAGTTCCGGGAAGAATATCGGAAACTCATTCGAGCAAGGTTTCAGTCAAGCGCCGCTAACGGTTCGCTTCCTAAATCCTTTGATGCATGGCCTCAACGCCCGTGACGCACCCGCACCCGATACGGGCGGCTGATTTTTATGTTTCTGCGCCGACGGATCATGCGTGTTGCCTCTGAATCAACCTTTCTGCGTTGTCAGAAAAAGAACTGTTTATTCTTCTTCCCAGTGTTTCCGATTGTACAAATGATCGATTTCTTCACGGACAACAGTGATAGAATCCTCAAGAATTTCGATCTCTTCCTGCGAAAGGTATCGATATTTCTTTCGGGTCGGCACGATATTCTTAACGTGCTCCCACGTGTCAAGCCACACGCAGTCAACATACCAGTAGGTCACGACGGGCTTCCCAGTTACCGCGTCGATGTTGGTTGGGTCGAGAATAGAAGACGGGCGAGGGAAAGAGAATGACGTACCCCAAGGCGTGTTCCGATATCCAAGTGCTCGCTGTTCAACGCTTGATCCCGATAACACTCCAATACCTTTCAATCGCACGACAGGGCGGGATGCCTTTTCGTAAGTATCGGGCCAGAAGCTACGAAGTCCTTTGTCCTGAGGATGTGGCGCGCCGAACACAACGTTGAACGGAGCGGACGCCATTGAAGAAGGAAACGCTACATTGCTGATAGGGACCGAAGGTACAAATCTTGATACTGGAGGATCGGGTAGCGGAGGGTTGTTTGCAGCTGATCGAACGGGGTGCTTGGGTTGCTATATTTCAGGGGAACCAAATCACCTTTTTCCGACTGTAAACGGCGAAGCGAAAGAGACTGAACCACATACCAATGCTGGGCTCAAGGTTTTTTGTTTTGCCGCATCGGCGTATGAAAAGGGCTTTTTTTGTTCGTTCATTCAGCAATGCGCGCCAACCGTCAGATCGACTAGGCCGGCATACGTGGCTTCCAAGTTTTCTGTTAGATACATGTTACTGGTGATCGCAAAATTACTACGTTAGTTAGATGGTGACTGATCGAAATCAGATTCCGGTGGGTTATTCGTTGGCGAATAGAACATCAACTTTTATGCACGTCGAACAACACACATCCCATTGCTGCGCTGATGAATGATGGCCTTTTCAAAATCGTCATCATTCGTGCAGACAATCGAAAAAGAATGTATCCGCAACAGCATGCGATTGCAAAGTGCGACCAATTACCGGCACCGCTTTGTCTTTTCAACGGCTTTCCCCGATGGCTTTCGCCACGGGCCGCAATCACCGCCTTTGGGCGGGTCGTTGACGCGTTTTGCCTCCACCGGAATGAAGACCCGATTTCCAGCATTGAAACGGCGTGCCATCGTGGCGTAACGGCCGCCCAATCTGCCGCGTGGGGTCTCGCACAATACTTAAATCATCCCGAGCTAACCCAATCTTTCGTTCCGATCAAAGGGAACCAATCTTCAGGTGATCCGTCAGGCTTAAAACGCTTATCGATTTCCTTGTAACGAGCTGTAAATCCTTTTCTCGATTTCGTCCAGGTTTTGTTTTCCAACAGACTTCGAAAGTTGTTCGGTGTCATACCTACTTCCTCTGCCCCGCGAAAAACATTGGTAAACGTGACCCACTCCCCACCGTTCCACGATATTTCCACTTCTTTTAGGTACATTATTGGTTTCGATCTGTTTTTCATTTGCTCCTCCAGCGAAGCCAGCCGCAAGTTGGATAGGTGGTTGTCCGATGGGTCCCTATTACAATGATCTATTGTCTTATCCTTTGGAATTTCTCCAACGAATGCTTCCCACACCGCTCGATGTACCGAAAAACCTCTTCTTTTTCCACCTTTTAGCGTATGGTAGGTATACCAGTATCCACCTTTTTCAAATGGTGTTTTCAATAACAACGATTTTTTGCTTACGACCATTGTTCCCGAAATGTTGATGATCTCATGGTCAATACTACGCACACTGGCCCACTGCGGCTTCCCATTCTTTTGGACGGTTAGTAGATGTTGCACAAGAGGTTCGCACGGACATTCAAGACACAAGTCCACGTATGGACACCAATCCGGATATTCGAACACGTATTTGCGCGTCAGTTGCACTGACAATGCGCGTTGACGACTTCCAAAACGCGTCACAATATTACCTTCTTTTGGTTGTGTTTTGAACCCAGGACGTTCGCCTCCTTCGACGTACAACGTATATCCTTCTTTTGTAGCTTGGCGTGCATTGATTTATGATCGACATTGAAGCGTTTTTGCACGTAAATGCTATGGAACTTTTAAAAGATCTTCGATCTTGCGTACAATTCTTATATCTCGTAAGTCTTTTTATTACGACATATTTGAAAGAATGACTCGTTTCCAAACGCATCCGAGCCTAAGACGTTGCAGGTTCCTTGCGCTTGACTCCCATCGGCAAAGCAAACAAACTCTGAATCCCATGGCTTCTCTGGTGAATGACGGCCTTGGCTTTTGCAAAGATCGGTTCAGGATTCACCACATCAAAGTGAAACATGAGAAGCTTGCGCAAGGGCTGTTCCAGTTGTTTCGTGAAATAATACTCCAGATCGATCTTGGCTTTAGGTGGAAGTGGAAACTTGGGATGATGACCTCTGGTGTACAATGGAGTGTTACCTCGCAGGACCACGTATGGGATTCGCTGAGGCCCGAGAGGGGAACCTTGATCTTTTTCCAAGTTTTCAGCAAGTTTTGTGTGCAGCTGTGTGGCTGCCTTGTACGCAGCCTTTCCTTTGTACAGCTTGGTGACGATGAGGTCCTCCATGGAAACGCGTCCGTGCGCCAAGTCCATTAAACGGGTTTCGAGAAGAGGTCTGATGTCTCGTATTTGATCATAGAGAATCATGTTGGTGATTTTGCTCAAGAGGCTTCGAGTGAAAGCACACCATTCACGCTTCTTGCTGGCCATGCCGGTGATTTTGATCTTGTCGACGATGGTCGGATTCTTTTCGTTCAGGGCAAGGCCTTGATAGAGCTTCTTGGATGGGTACATCATCATGCGCAGAATGAGGTTCTCAAAGTTGAGACAAATAGGATGCCTGAAAAGTGCGGTGCACTCAGCAGCCAACTTCTCATACACCAGATACAAAACTCCGAGACGTTGCTGTTCGTAGGTCCACTTGTCAACCTCCAATGTTTTAAAATGCTCTCGAACCGTGTTCCATGAAAAAGGTGAACCGTGCTCCTTTTGTGCCCATTCATTCATTTTGTAGCGATCTGCAGCGTACGCTACTACTTGCTCGATCGGGCCGTCACATAACGAAGCGACAGCGAAAAAGCTATCCGTGTCACCCCCGGCAGCTGGGATCGCGTAGTTTTTCCCGACGTGATGCACACAAGTTCGTTGCAAGTAACGTCCGATTGAAGTCGTCGAGTACATGAGTTCCTTGACGCAAAGCTTGCTGTCTGCCGAGCCTAATGAGCCATAGAGGGCATTCGATGTAACTTTTGCAGCAAGTTGTCTGGAATCCATGACAGCCTTCAAAAACGGGTCTTTCACTTCCTTCATGGCGTTACGAATGGCGGTTCTCGTGTTAGTAAGCGTGGTTTGCATTTTGGGTAGCAGTCCTCCGGCTTGGGCGTAGACGACGGTCTCGCTGGAATTGATGGCTACGCGAAGGTATTGAACGTCTGGGAGGTCCAAGTACTTGGCATCGTAGACGAGATTGCTGGAGCAAACGCCGTAACCGCGTTCTATGGCGGGGTAAAGTGAGCTGAAGTCCAAGATTGCGATGGGCAAATGTTCATAAAATCCTGCAACAGGTGGTAAAACACTTCCACCTTCAAGTTCTCGTACGATTTGTTTTGTCTTTTTCACCTTGGTTTTCACATAGAGTTTCTCCATTCGTTCATTGCTTTCCTGTCTGGCTTTGATATTCAACTCTAGTTCTGGTGGTTCGACAAAGGTGGGAGGATGAGTTTGACTGTTGTACTTGAGCGGCTTGGAGGAGAGCATTTCACGATTCAAGTAGAATCCCTCGGCCCGACACCAGTTTTCGATCATGTTGCCCAATCGCTGTTGCTGACCCTTGTTGCATGTGACACTCAAGTTGGTGTCAGTGACGGCTCCCAAGTTGGCCTGTTCGAGGCGCATACCCATGTCTCGTTCCATCAGTCGAATCAATCGGACGTCTTGTTGAGCCATTTCGACAATTTTGGGTCGATCGACCGAGGACAGCATCCAACGGCTGATAGCATCATTGTCCCACAAGAGGTTGGCCTTCTTTTCGGGTTCTTTGCGGATCTTCTTGCCGTACACGCAGCTTGCAGAATATAGATCATACAGTTCCAAGTTTCGTGGCTGAATTGGTTTGTTCATCCATAAGAGATTTCGGTCTTCGAATTCTCCCTTGTGTTCACCGCTTTGTCGGTCTTGCCGAACAGTGATACGAGCGCGACGACCTAAAGACAAACTCACGCCATTCAAATCCATGCGCTTCTGGATATAGGCTAGTTCGTCACACACATCGGGATAGACAAACACTTCGTCGGGATCCATCGACGTAAAGTCTCGGGCAAATGCGCTGAGCAGTTCCGATTCCGAGGGAAAGGATAGGGCGCCCGGGGCATCGAAGAGGGCAAAGGTGATTTCACGGGCCGGATTGCATTCCATGTCATGGGCCCAACAATAGCACACCGAAATGCAGACGATGCGATCGCACGGTTCATCGAATCGAGGTACAAAGGCGAAGCGTTTTGAGAGCATGCCTTCACGGCTGACTGTTTTGATGCGGAGAAAAGCTTTGAGAGTGGAAGGGACACTAAAGGGAGTGGATCCGGTGTAGGGCTTGATGTGTTCTAACAGCACAGTAGCGGAAACACATGTGATCTTGTTTTGGCAGACTTCGGATAGGTTGGAGCATTGGATCCAGTCGTAGTATTTGAGTTTTTTCTGAAAGAGGAATTGGCAGGCCGGAGACCAATCGGAATGATAGGTGATGATTTCGTTGGATTTGAGTTTGTTGACCATGAAGTGATGTGACCCAACCGACGTTTTGATGCGAATGAGTCGGTCTTGGCGGCCGTTGGTGAATCCCACAGCGGGTGTGGCGGTGACCACGTCGGCTTGATCCTTGCAAGGACGCTCAAAGGTTTCTTGGTACCACTCGTCGATCAAAGGTTGGAGCTGATCTACATCCTCGTGCTCCCATTCGTCGGGTGCTTTGACGTAGAACTCCATGCGAAAGTCGGGAACCTTGATGGACACGGATTCGCCATTCAAAGTCACACCATAAATCCATAGCGCTTTGTCCTGGACACAGATCAGTTGAATGCTGAACACAAGCCCATTCGTTTTGGGCACATTGGGTAAGATGGAACGACGTAACATGATGAGTTGGAGCGAAATGTATTGAAATGATTCTTGAAACTGTAATCATATGAAACCATTAACCGTTTAAATGATAAGTTACGACTGTTTGCGCAACCCCATTATTTAAAGAACCGGGGAATAATCCTTGATTTGGATTTGCATAGACATAGATAAAGCCATCAGAACCAATGGTACATGAACCTGTTACGGTACTACTGTTTACGATTACTTGGAGTCTCGCGTTTCGGGTCGTGGACGGAACAAATCTCAACGGCAAACTGTTCGTAAAAGTACTGTTTGGGCCAGGCATTTCTCCGCCAAATGGCTCAAAGTACATGGATACAATGTTACCTATTCTGACATAGTGAATACGGCTCTGTTGTGCTTCAATGTAACCACCATTCCACAAGGTGCTTACGCCTGCGGTCTCTTCATAATAGTTCAAATCAGTTGGGGTACCACCCAACGTGGCTAATCGTATTTGATTCGCGGTGACGGTTGCTGCAGACACTGTTCCAGTGGTCTGAATCGTGCCAGAACCGGCATTGAGCGATGCCACTGTGGCAGCACCTGTAGAGAGAGTTCCCGTGGTTTGAATGGCACCACTGCCAGCGTTTAGCGACGTGACTGTGGCTGCACCGCACGTTAAGGATCCAGAAAGCACAGCTGCCCCTGTATTATTAATACGAAATCGCTCCACACCGGCTGTACGCATCACAATGGTTCGATCCATGTCAGCAACGCTGCTTGATCCCGACAATTCGATAGTTGATTGTGCATTGGTATTGGTGCCTCCACCGGCTGAGATTTCGAGCCAACCATCGTCATTCGCGAATGTGGAGGAGTGGCCTCGGATTTCAGCTGGTCCAACTGTCGAACTCAGAGCAGGTCGAGTCGCAGTATTAGTCTGACCGCTATTGAGCGCGACACCGCCTCCAGCCAGTTGAAGTCTTGCGTTGATTGCGGAAGCGTTGTTGACACCGATTCCCACATTGGCGTCCAGGATTGCACTGGGTGTGTTATCAAACCGTGAATTGCTGGTGGCTATCCGATTGGCTATAGTGCTCGATTGACCGACGGAAACGAAAATTCCTAGTTCGGCTGACCAGCAGACACTCCTACGCAGATTGAAGGTTCCATTTTCGACCCAGTTGATACCGTCGGAACTAAACAAGGCTATTGAAAAACTGCCCAGCACACAGAACATACCAAACTCTCTCGACCAAACGATCGTATTGGGAGTAGCACTACCGGCGTACGCATAGGTTTGCATCACCCAATCGATGCCATTCATACTGGTCATGAATAGCGGTTGTCCGGAGGAAGCATACCAAGCCGCACAAAACATGCCCAGTTCAGGAGACCATGCCAAAGCGCGCCAGTCGTTGTTGTTGGGACCGGTTTGCGCCGTCCATAGAACACCATCTGGACTTGTGAGAATCGCTCCTGAAAACCCAACCGCACAAAACAAGCCAAGGCCGGCTGCCCAAACCACGCTTTGCAACGAAGCTACGACAGGTGAGGTGCGTGAAGTCCAATTGATTCCGTCCGAGCTGGTCATGATCAATGCATCACTGGGCGTAGCTGCTGAAGCCACGGCACAAAACAAGGAACGCTCGGGAGACCAACAAATGCTTTGCCACGTGGCACTGTTGGGAGTGCTTCGAACGGTCCACGTTATCCCATCAGAGGAGGTCATAGCTTGTGATCCAGCTCCCGATGATTCGCCGACGGCGCAAAATAGATTTAGAGACGAGGACCAGCAAACCGATCTCCAGGGTCCGTTGGCGGCTGCGGTACGCGCGGTCCACGTGATACCATCAGGGCTGGTGGCAACAGCGGCAGTGGTAATATCTGCGGATACAGTGCAAAACAACCGGAGTTCCGGGGACCAGCATACTTCTTCGAAAGCATATCCCAGCGCTCCTTGATTACGAGCCGTCCAAGCGTACGTTAAGCTGGCATAGTTGGGATCAAGGGTAAGGACCGGATACAAATCGATGGCCGTACTTCTAGTGATCTTGTATTTACCGTTGTCTTTTGCATCTAACCCGGTAGTAAAGGATGATCCACCGGAATAATATTGGAGAATCGAATTTCGAGAGCCATCACCTGAAATGACTGCCTTTCGTCTGAGAACTGTGGGCAATGGCATCTGTAGAAATCCTTCGGCGAACGTCAAACTATCACTGACCGATAAGCTTTCGCGCACCCTTTCGATGGTGTGGTAGCGCTGAGTGCCCTCAGTGAGATCAGACGTGGATGCAAATCCGACGCCCAAGTCGCTTTGTACTGTGAAGAATCCGGTTGTATCATTGGTAAAAGCTTTGTTTCGATACGTAGCTCCTTCTTGAACAACTACACAACTGTAGGGCATAATGTTTTGACGAATCAACTTGTTATTGCTATACAAGTAAATTCCATTCGATTCAGGGTCTGTTTCGTCTTTCAATAGAACGAGCTCACCGTCCCTGACCTTTGTTCCGTCGACTATGACGTTGAGTAGGTCACTGTTTAGAAGCGGACTTGTTGATGCGACTTGCACGGACCAGAAGGTTGAGCTTTGGTATTTCTTTTTCGTTTGTATGAATGGCGTTATGATGGACCCCAATGCAACGAGATTTGTGAATATTAACACAAAGATCCACAGCATGATGTTTATTATCTCGCACTAACACAACCTTTTTCAAAAAGTTCCGTTCAAATGGTATGTGATCGCAGACGTTTCGATTCCCGATAGGTTCCCAACACCTGTGAATGCTCCTAAAGTTTCAGTCCCAAAGGCAGTGAGAATACCGGTGTTAGCAATACGAATCACGGCAGTACGAATGAACGAATTATTATACACATAGATATTCGTGAAACGAGATGAACCAGGTCGAAAGCGTGCTGCAATTCCAGTTGTGGATGTAATGTTCGTGGATGTAGTGAGTGACCCATTGAAGCCCAAAATGATCATCGATACCAAACGTCCGACTCGGACATAGTGGATGGTAGTTGATCGATTGGATGCCCAAGGTCCAGTAAACGTGATACTTTCGCTCGCCTCTTCATAAAAATTTAGATCAGATGGTGTACCTCCAGAGGTTGCTAATTGAAGCTGACTTGCGGTGGCTGTGGACGCGGATACACTTCCGGTGGTCTGAATCGTGCCCGAACCCGCGTTAAGAGATGTGACCGTGGCGGCTCCTCCAGAAAGAGAGCCTGTGGTCTGAATGGCGCCACTGCCCGCGTTGAGCGAAGTAACAGTCGCAGCAGCACACGACAGAGATCCTGTGAATGTAACTGCACCTGTGCTAGTGATTCTGACACGCTCGGTTCCCGCCGTGCGCATGACAATATTTCGATCCATGTCAGGAATAGTGCTGGATCCCGAAAGTTCGATGGTGGTCTGGGCATTGGTATTGGTTCCGCCTCCGGCCGTGAGTTCCAACCAACCGTTATCACTGGAAAACGTGCTACCATGGCCACGAATTTCACCCGCGCCAACTGTAGCGGATACAGGAGGTCGAGTGCTGGAGCCAGTCAAGCCACTGTTGAATGCTATACCTCCTTGTGCCACTTGCAGTTGCGCATTCAGCGGCGTAGCTCCTATACCAAGATTTGACGAAAGTATTGTGTCATTAGCTGAAGTGATAGTCAGCATAGGTTGTAAGTCAATTTCAGGGTTCCTTGTGACTTTAAATCTTCCACTGTCGCTGATATCCACTCCGAAGGTGATTGAGGAGTTGATTGTTTGGTGTTGCAGAATCGAATCGTTGGAACTGTCACCTTGGATAGACACCTTTTCCGAAAGGAGCATCGGTGACGCAAAATCAAAGGTTCCGCTGGCAGAACTGTATTTTAATCCATATCCGGCTGAAACGGACAATCTGGCGCGCTCTTTCGTATGAAAAAGATTCGTTCCTTCTCGAATGTCTGATGTAGTAGCATCCACGGCTCCAACGGTATCTTGAAGAGATATTTTCCCCGACTTATATGTAAACAGTTTGTTTCGATTCGTGTCGCCCGCTTGAACGAAAACAGATGTTTCGGTATCCATGGGCCGACGTAAAAGAGTATTAGACTGGTATATGTATATGCCGTTCTGTGAAGGTTCAAGTTCATCTTTTAACAACACTTCTTGATTGGGTTGAATCTGCACACCATCTACTATTAGTGGTTCAGTGAGAATGTTTGTCCCTAGCAAAGGTGCAGTTGATGCAGCACGAAGGCTTTTGAAATTTCCATTTTGTTTGTCTGACATACTGAGATCTGTGTTGATAGAAGCCATGGTTAGCGCAGTGGCCGCAATACATAGAGTTATAAGGACAAAAATAATGTTCATCTTTTCTTTGTGTATTCTAGAGTTCAGATCTTAACCATTCAAGTGGTACGTGATATGTGCTGCCACGAACCCTACTTGGGTTCCCGCACCGCTAAAAGGTCCAACTACAGTAGTGTCTGTACCATAGATAATCATTACTCCGTTACTCTGAATATACGCAGAGCCTCCAGCAACGATTCCATTATTCCTCACTTGCATACTTGCGTATCGATCAGATGTCGGTCTAAATCTCGCCAGAATAGCCGTAGAAGTGATGAAGGCGCTGGTTGAAAGCGAAGCCGTTAATGCAGGGAAGAAAATACACACGATACTTCCTATACGTGTGATACGAATGGTGCTGTTTTGGCTGGAAGCCCATGGACCGCTCCACGTGATGCTTTGCGTGGCTTCTTCGTAGTAGTTCAAGTTGCTTGCAGTGCCTCCCGAAGTTGCCAGTTGAATGGAGTTGGTAGTGACCGTGGTTCCCGAGACTGTACCCGTGGTTTGAATAGCACCGGACCCTGCATTGAGTGAGGTCACGGTCGCAGCTGCGGCGCTTAGCGTTCCCGTTGTTTGTATGGACCCGCTACCAGCATTAAGGGACGCGACTGTTGCAGCACCACCCGACAGAGCTCCCGTGAAGGCAGCGGCACCCGCGTTATTGATGCGAAATCTCTCAACACCAGAGGTGCGCATGACGATGGTTCGATCCATATCGGAAACGCTGCTGGATCCGGTTAATTCAATGGTGGTTTGGGTGGTATTGGGATTGGTCCCACCTCCTGCGGACAATCGAAGCCATCCGTTGTCGCTGGAAAAAGTGCTGCCGTGTCCGCGTATCTCGCCCGTGCTCACAGTGGAAGATAGGACCGGTCGAGTGGAAGTGTTGTTCAGTCCACCGTTGACTGCGACCGAACCTCCCGCGAGTTGTAGACGAGCATTCGCTGTGGATGTTCCTACCATGACGTTGGAATCCAAGACCACACTTGGCGTATTTGCAAAGACAGATGCCGTGGCCAGTCGAGGATTGATCGAAGCCACTGCCATCAACATGCCTAACTCTGGGGCCCAGCATACACTTCTGCCGTGTATACTGTAATTCGTCATGAACCAATCCGTACCGTTCGGGCTGGTCAACACTTTAACTGTTCCTACGACACAGAACAGACCAATTTCTTTCGCCCATACCACAGACCTGTACTGCCAGCCTTGGGCATCCACACTGAGGGACCATGTGATGCCATCGCGGCTGGTGAGGATCGTGTTCTCGAATTGGCCACCACCTAGATCCAACACCGCGCAAAACATACTCAACTCCGGTGACCATGTCACACTATTGATAAATCTTCCTGTAGGACTGGTCTGAGATGTCCATGTGACACCATTCGGACTAGTAAAGATTGCTCCACCCGCTCCCACGGCACAAAACAAGCCCAAACTGGCTGCCCAAACGACACTTTGCAATGAAGCTACGACGGGCAAAGTACTTGAAGTCCAGTTGACTCCGTCCGTACTGGTCATGATCAACGCATCACTCGGGGTAGCGCTAGATGCCACGGCACAAAACACACCCAACTCAGGCGACCAACAAACACCCTGCCAAGTGCAGTTATTCGGAGTAGAACGCAACGTCCAGTTAATGCCATCGGGAGAAGTCATGGCTTGATTTCCTGCTCCAACCGAGGCTCCAACCGCACAGAACAAGTTTAGGTCGGGCGACCAACATGCAGACATCCACGGACCGGTGGCTGGAGCCGTACGAGTGGTCCAAGTGACGCCATCCGAACTTGTGGCCACTGTGGTGGAATTGGATGCAAATGCACACGCCAGTCGCAACTCGGGAGACCAACATATGGACACGTAGGCCACACCGGGTACCGTACGATTGGTCCATGTGAGATTCGAAGGTGCCACATAATTCGGATCAATGGTTACGATGGGATTCACATCCAACTCACTGCTTCGAGTGATTTTAAATCTTCCACCGTCACTTACGTCAATTCCGGTTGTGAAGACGGCCGCTTCCGAAGCGTATTGCACAATCGAGTCCTTTGTCCCACCTTGAACGACGACTTGATTGGGCAAGACCACGGGGGAGGGTAAGCCAAACAGTCCGGTGGTGCCATCATAGGTCAATCCGGTCCCAGCCGAAAATGCCGAACGTGCTCGAGCTGTCGTATGATACAAGTTGCTGCCTTCAGGAATATCGGTGGTTGTCAGATGACGAATACCTAATCGTGCTTGCTCCTTCCCATCGGAACCGAAGAGTTTGTTGGCATGGGATTGACCTTTCTTGACTAGAATGGTCTCAGCATCGGGCTGGCGAATCAAAGTCGCTTGAGAATACAAATACACTCCATTTCGAGCAGCATCAATTTCATCTTTAAGCAAGACCGACGAACCTTCTGCAATGTCAACCCCGTCCAACACCATGGGGCTGGAAAGTGTTGTGTCCAGCATTGGTTCATTGGAAGCTGCTTCCACGACTCGGAAAGTTGGCGTTTGTTCAGAGGTTTCCTTTGTGAGTGAAACAACCGATAAAGCGAGAGCCGTCACTGCCAAGAGACTACTTAAAACAGTCAAGGCAATTAACAGTATACTCCAACGATCAAGCATATGCGCTTTGTTTGAAGCATTCGACACCAAGTTCTATGGCCGCTCTTGAAATCACGTCGTGCGCGTTTTGAAGGGAGGGGTCATACAATAAATGTGGGGTTGGATTCTACTGGTTTCCTTTCTGTTGATTGTGAGTGCAGTCTTGATCGCTCAAATGTCTACGATGGAAAAGGTAAAGTCCGAAGCTCGATTGTTCACTCCTCGTAACATTCCTTCCGTCAGTGCCCCTTCGGTCAAGGCCAACAAGGATGCCAAGTCTCGTATGTATCTCCCCCATGACAAATTTGACGAATATGTGCAAAAGGCCAAGGACAACTTTGTGCTTACCCGTTATGACTATGCAGGAAAACTTCTTGCCAAAGACCCTTTGATATCGATCATCACTCGAAATCACAAAAAGGACTCGTTGTTAGCGCGTAACATTTCAATGGCGCAATACATGGTCGACAAGGATTTTGAACACATTATTCTCCAGGATACCAAGGGTGCTGGGATGCAAATTGCTGAAACAGCTCTATTTGCTTTTCGGGATCAGTACCTGGGACAGTACATCAATCACAGTGACAATGACGATTTTATCATGAATTTAAACTTTACAAAGGATATGAAGTATTGGATTGAAAAGTTCCGTCCGGCGTTGATTATCCACAAATTGTTCCGCGAGGATGGAGTCACGTTACCCATGGTATGGCAAAAATTCCCAGTAGAGGGAGAGATTGATTCTTGCAACGTATTGTTCCGCAAAGATGTATACAATGATCCATCGGTCACCAGTGCATTAAGCCAACCGCATGCGGGCGACTACGCATGCATCTACAATGCGTTGATTTACTGTCAACGGAACAAACTACCGGTGCTCTGGGTTCCAAGAGTGTACATGTACAAAACGGTGCATGAATCGACATTGAATGATCCCAAGCAAAGCGTGTTTCAGCGAGTGCTCGAAGATCGACCGTTGTCGTTTGTCACGGTCAAACTCTATGGAGGATTGGGCAATCAATTGTTTCAAGTGGCCATGGCGTATGCCTACGCCCAAAAGCACGGCAAGCGTTTGATCTTGGATCCCACGGCCATGAATCATCCCATGTATGACTGGATTCGACGACGCGACACAGCTTCCATTTCTTGGTTCGAACATCGGGAATCGCAATTTGTCGCTGAAAAGATTTCTGCCACTGATCTCAATGTCCGATTCGACGGCTATTTCCAATCCGAACAGTACTTTGAAGAGTCTGGGTCTGACATTCGTGCCTTGTTTTTGAAGCCGTACCCTCACGTTCATTTGCCAGAGCAGAATTCCAATTGTGCTCCCGTTGCGTTACATGTGCGACGCGGAGATTATGTCAACAACCCGCATCATGTGGTGGTGCCCAAAGAGTACTACGAGTCCGCCTTGGCCGAAATTCGCAACAAAGAGGAGCGCAAGCTGCAAGTGTTTGTATTTTCCAATGGTATGGAGTGGTGTAAGGAAAACATTCCGACATGGCAAGGCGTGAATCAGACGCTTTTAACCTTTGTGGAGGAAGGATCTGACGAAGAGCAGATGGTGATGATGTCTCATTGTGTCCATCATGTGATTGCCGCATCATCCTTTTCATGGTGGGGATCCTTTTTAAGTGACAGTGATGGCGTTACCGTGGCACCGGCGACATGGTTCCCACCGGCCAGTCACATCAAGGATTGGTCGACTGTCTATCGCAAAGGTTGGATTGTGTTGTAAAAATAAGAAGTCAAGCGACTTCTGGTCGAAAAACGATAGGTCAGAGTAACCAAATAAAGATGGATCAATGGAAAGAATTGGTTGGTACAGAACTGGTCGAAGATCACGTTGAGGCTTTCCAAAGGTACATGAAGAACGGCCATGTAGATTCTCAGTCCAATCCATCCCCGGCATATAAACTCTTTCGCGATCAATGGACCTTTGAGAACTCAAACCGCCGCGGAGAGAATTTCTGGGGTTTGTTTCACCTGTATGTCTTGGAGATTCAGTTACGATACATTGGTCTCATTACTACCGGCATGGACGCGGTAGACGCGTTTGGAGACGTTTGTCCTGCTGCGGTGGGTTGGCTTCCGATTCAAAAGGAAGCGTGCGCCATCGCCATGCGCAACGTGAACTATTTCAACGACTTTTCCAAGGTTAGTGGCAAAGATAACTTTGAACAGACACTGGTTATCCACACTCACTTTTCAACGACGGGCAGT
>CALKVB010000427.1 GCA_937996605.1 uncultured Oxalobacteraceae bacterium
CTCTTCCGATCTTGCTGTTTGACGTATCGAAGCGCCATGCCCAAGCAGCGAGTTTGTCACCTCGCCAGTGACACGGTCATTTTGCGCTGCGACATGTAACGCAGTCATTCCTAGTGCATCACTCGCTTGTACCTTAGCACCTAGATTCAACATCCAATTTAATGATTTCACCGCGCCATGTCGCGTTGCTTCCAATATTGGCCACTGTTCCTTTGGTATTTTAAGTATTTGCTGTTTTTGTAGTTTCAGGCTGATGACATCATCTCGCTTCAATATCTCTGACCACCTATCTTTTTCCTGAGCGAAGACCGCTGAGGTCAAGGTGATAGCAGCACATAGAATGAAAGGCCGCGCAAAATGTAGGCGTGTTGATCGCATATCTTTTACTCTGGAAGAACCGCTTGTGCCGCAGGCCAATCCGTATCGCGCGTGCGTTTAAGTTGGATGTCGATGGTGCGACGTGGTTCTTGTCCTGCGGCGATATATTCACCAATTTCGTGCCACGTGTCGTCGGTTAAAGTGATCGTGTAACGCACGAGTGCGTTTGGGCCTAAAGGCAATTCCCAAACCACGCCACCATCAACAAGCCGCATCTTGTAGGTGCCTGAGCGCCCGCGGTTGTAGGCACGGAATTCAAAGTTTCCTTCTTTAGAATTGGCTGAAATAATCCCAAAGGCATTGAAATTAAGCTTGCCATCGCTAGCATAGCCTCTTCCTTCAATCACTAGTACATCACCGTCAAGCATCGCACCAACTCGCTCTGTTTGGCGAATTACATAGGGCTTTCCGTCAGCACCTATGCCTTTGGCTTCCCCAATCCACACACCTTTCATCTTATCGAGTTGGCGCATGAGTGCAGTACTACTTGGCGTGTTTGCGCTGGGATGATCTTGTGCAAATGCTAGCGTTGCAACTATCCACATCAGACCTGCGAATACACCTTTTTTCCATTGCGATTTCATGAAGTTCTCCTCGACTATTAGCATTGAACCAGAGCTTACCAATAAGCATGGGGCATGCGATTGTATTTTTTGGACATCTAGTTGCTGATTGAAATACAAGGGTCCTATAAGTGCTGAATTTGCTCTAAGTAGCGCTGCAGCAATCCAGGTGCCAATCCAAAAACTGCTTTAATCTCGCGTGAAAAATGGCTTTGATCAGCGTAGCCATGGTTGTGCGAGACCTCGACCAGAGATGTATCTTTACTTTGCACCAGTTGCACACAGGCGCGTCGAACTCTCCTTAAACGCGCATACGCTTTGGGCGAGAGTCCAACTTCGGCAATAAATCGACGTCTTGTTTGGCGCTCACTTAAGTCCCATCGAGTAACTATTTCTTGACATCTTTGCGCTTTAATACTGGCTTCATCACCGATGTTGAGTTGTGTTACCAAGGCCGCCACTAAAGCATCCAAGGGCAGTAGTGGTTCTGCGCGCAACAAATCTTGTACTCGTTGTTTGAAAATGCTGAGATCTGCGAGCCCAGTAAGTTGTTCACGCCATGCGTGCGCTAATGCAGGAAGTGCGAGCGCCATAGGGATAGGTGCTTCACTAAACCAAGCTGCAGGTGGCGTATGGCCAAGCAGTGCTCGTAAGCTACCCGCTTGTAAGCGCAGACCAGTATATCGTGTACCTTCCGTGACCGTGATGCTCAAAGCGCGCTGCCCCGGACCTTGTATGGACAGCCATGGTGACGCAGTGGAATCCTGTTCTACCAAAGTTAAATTGCTACCTCCGTGAGGCACAACCACGTGTTGCACGCTGGGTGGGTCTTGCTCTTCTAATTGGAAGGACCAAACCGCTTCAATGAGATGGGCGAGATCAGCATCCGGTGCTTGTTCCTCATAACGCATAAGTTCTCCAGTGGAGTCGGTCGTAACATTAATAGGATTTCGATTTGCGAAAAAAGTATAGCAGTTACCATTCGCAAATTATCCTCTGAAGTCAATCATACGCATTCACGGCTGTTCAGGTCTGTTTTAGAGCGTGCTTCATTGGTACTCACTCCTCCTTCTAAAGCGTATTACGATTAAGAGTATAAATTTCTAAAATAGATAATTTACCTAGAAAAATAGCTGTGCTAACCTTGCGCAATTCTGCAATTAATGAACGCCCACCATGTCAAATAAATTTCACATGCATAAGTCACGATTAGAGGCCTTAGTCGACGGCGTGTTTGCTATCGCAATGACCATTCTCGTGCTCGAAGTCAAGGTGCCTAATATCGAAGATAAACAATCTGCGAGCGCCCTATGGCATGCCATCGCACATGACGGTGTAGTTATCGCAGCCTACTTTTTCAGCTTCGCTATGCTAGGACAGTTTTGGGTGTGGCATCACAGACTTACGGCAAAGATTAGAGAGATTGATTTGCCTTTGCTCGTTTGTAGCTTGTGCTTTCTGGCACTAGTCTGTTTTTTCCCCTTCGCCGCCGCGCTCTTCGGTCGTTATATTACCAATCTCACGGCACACTTTATCTACTTACCTTTAATGGGATTAATACTCGCCACCCAAGCTATATTCTTCTGGTTGGCAATGCGCCGTGACTTGATTCTCGATTCGGTTAGTCCAATACAAGCACTCGCGGCACATCGTAATAATTTATTTGGCTGTGCAATCTTCATGTTCGCGTTTGCCCCTACCGGCTACCGCTTGCACGGTGGCATTACGATAGTATGCATCCTCGGTGGCGCTTATTTGTTGTGGCATGTGATAAAGCTAAAAAAAATGCAAAACCAACTTGAAACTGCAAGCTCAACAAAGAATTAAATAAATAATCGGGCTAATTTGTAAAGGATACGCGGCAGTACGACTGTGAGTAGCACACAACACGCACAAACCGTCAGCAGTCTCATTCGCGCGATGCAAGCAGTTCCACTGCATATCCTACAGATCTCTGTTCTTAAGTCTGGTGCTAATAAGTGCTGCTTAGACTCAAGAACATTTGTCTCGGTGGAATCGGGAAAGTGTTGTAACTCGCATTAGCTGCACCAACCACCACTGTCGACGTCGCTTTGCGATTCGTGACATTGCTTATTTGCAGACCCAAGTCCAGACCTCGAGCAGCACTAACAAATTTGAGACGGTAACGCATTCCTAATCCGATTAACAAAGAAGACGGGACGCTTAAATCATTGGTATAGGTCGCGTAACGCTCGCCGATATAGTCAGAAGTCAGTATGTACTCAATTTCTCTTAACCTCCACTTAACACTCGTCTTATTTGACCAAATTGGGCTCGCCGGCACTTGCTTACCATTGGTCGCCACTCTCGTCGAGCCATTCAAATAATCGTCCTGATAGGTAGAACGGTTATAAGAAAGTGCATTGTTAACTGAAAAATTTGAGCCAAATTGCATACCCACACTCAAATCCGCACCGCGCGTGCTAACAGCACCAACATTCGCCAAAATCGGATTGCCATTGACGATCGACGAGATCACCGGAGTGGGGCTAATTTGCAGCAAGCGATCATGAAAGTTCACTGCGTAAATCACCGCCTGAGCCTCAAATCCGCGCAATCCCGGAATTGGTGTGGACTGCGCCGTGTATTGACGGCGGCTACGCAAGCCGGTTTCAAAAGTATCTGCCGTTTCGGGTTGGGCGGTGCGCTTAAACAAATCAAAGGCACTTTGATTATTCAGGCTCCAAGGTGAAGGGCCAACCGCACCATAGGTTACAAACTGACGTAAATTTTTTTGCAGATTAGCGTACAGCTGATCTTGATTGGTCCACTGCCAGACGACGCCGAGTTGCGGCAAAAACCATTTCTTGGTGGTGATATTCCCCTCTGGGAGTGCACTAGAACCGCCATTGATCGCACCCAATTTAGGTTGAACAGGGAAACTCCCATTCGCCATTTGCAAGCTCGATTTAAATCCAAATTGGAGATTGAGGTCAGGACGCAGACGCCACTCATCTTGGGCTGAAAATTGCAGCACTTGGTTATCGATCTCGCTGCCATATTGCGTAATCAAAGGATTGCGAGGTACTTGGTACGGCGTCAGTGGATTATTCACATCGAGCGCATACCAGCGTCGATAGGCACTAGAACGATTATGCTCTGTCCAAAATCCTAGCTGCCATTGATGATCTCCACTCTTCTGCTGCCAATTCGATAGTAAGCCAGCGCGATCAATCGCATATTCTGTAGTGCGAACCGCATACCCAGAACCACCGAAAGTTTGTTTTAAGTCTTGATTCGGAAAATAGACTTCAAACAGGGCCGGCAAACCTGCTACACCTATCGGTCCTGCGACTGCGCCCAATCCCTGATCACGATGCCAGTACACTTGATTACTCCAGCTTGCATCGGTAGCCAATTGTTGCTCTGACTTGAGATAGGCTACATGATCGCGCCTTTGTGCGACACCGAAATAATTCCGATAATTAGGCCCATCTTGGCGCGGCGGTTCGCCGCGTGGAGTCAAATAATTTAACGCAAATGCGAAGTTCGGATACGTTACCGGGCGGGTGTAAGGGACAAATCGATCTCTATCGCTACGGACGGTACTGTCTTCATTTGGTTCGGTTTTATCTGAAAAATTGTAATATGCCGTCAACTTGGTGTGAGCAAAATACTTGACCCACTTTGCATTGAATTGATCGCCCCCCTGCACGGCATCGAAATCCCAAGCACGCGCCCTTTGTCTCACAGCAGACAAATAGAAAGAATAAGGCTCGCCAACTGCTATCTGCGCACCCTCTGGTTTTTCAAGGCCTCTTTCGCCACTGTCATAACGCACGTAACTTCGACTGGCGGCATAACTGCCGATGGTTTGCGCAAACGACCACGCTTCTTTGGCGCTCGGCTCACTAGAAAAGCTTTCTATCGTACCGCCAAGATTGCTGGTAGAAGCGGTTGCTAAATCGCCTGCCCCAGAACTCATCAACACTTGACGTACATTCTCACTAATGACTGCACGTTGCGGTGACAAGCCGTTGTAGTTACCATATTGTTGATCGCCGAGTGGAATACCGTCCAAGGTATAGCCCAATTGCTGGGCACTAAATCCATGAATAAAGAGCGAAAAATTTTGCTCATTATTACCCCAAGGGTCGGCCGATTGAAAGGTCACACCAGCCAATTGATGCAAGCCCTTAAGTGGATTCATGCCAGGTAATTGATCTTGTAAAGCGCGCCCAGACAAACTTAATACCGAACGACTTTTTTGTGCTTGAATAATCACCGCAGGCTGATTGCGCAGCTCAGAATCATTTTCAGACTGAGCCCAAGCTACCTGACTACTACACAAGACTACGCCACCGATTAAAATCGGCTGCGACCATCTCCATGTAGAAAAAGCGGTAGCGAGTTTCATACCATCCTCAATTAAGTTTGGGGCGATACCAAAGTGACGCATTATTGAGCGGGGTTTCCTTTGGCAGTAAGTGATTTTGCATATAAATCACATGACGTTTTTTAAAGTTGGCGGCCTCTATCGCTTTAGCATTGTATTTCCAAAATATTGCATCAAAAGATCCATCTTTAATCATTTTCTGCAATCCCATTTCTAAACGCTTATGCAGTTTAATGTTCGACTGCGCAACAAAAAAATAGTAAGGCCAAGGGTAGTAAATTAAAACATTCTCATCGATCATGAGATCTGGATTTTGTGCAGATTCCTTTTCGAATTCATTAAAAATTTCACTAATACCACGCGGAAAAATATCAAAGCGCTTATAACTCAGCATGCGAAATAAGTTGCTGTATTTTGCTTCCACAACTTTAATTCCATTCTCTTGATAAAGCTTGACATCATCCCAGCCTACCCCTTGTCCCACTGTGAGCTTCTTGAAATCATCGAGGTCTCGCAAATTTTTAAGTAAACTTTGATTATCTTTGCGCACCAGCAGAAGGCGATAACCGAGTATGCCTTTTCGCAAAGGAATACGAATCGGTAAATAACTGCGCTCCTTTTCGGTGCTGGTTGAACTCCACACCACATTCAAGTCACTCTCACTTGCTAAATTACTCAAATAACGCAAACCATTCGTATGTTGCCTCGATGCCCGCAGCTT
>CALKVB010000428.1 GCA_937996605.1 uncultured Oxalobacteraceae bacterium
GGTGGTTTTGCCAACGCCACCTTTTTGATTGGCAACGCAAAATATTTTGGCCATAGTTTCTATAAGTGTAATTTTGGCAAACTAAATTAAATAGATTAAATGTCTATGCAAATAACCACTACAATATTCTTCTTGTTACAACAGAAAATCGTCTGAGATCACTCTTAATTCGATTCAGTACTTCTTGTTTCACGTGTAACTCTAGATACTCACCCTTTTCAAAATCGAACTCAAGGAAAATTACATTCATGGGAAATTCAATTTTCTATTTTTCGTATCACGACTAAATGACGTTCCACGTGTAACCCCGGCACACGCAAAGGTTCGATGTTCTCCACTTCCCAACCTTCTGGCAGACGTTCAATTTCCTGATCGGGGGAAACGCCTTTCATCGCTAAAAACCGCCCTCCCTCCTGCAATAGATGGTGAGACCAATTCACAAAATTATTGAGCTCTGAAAAAGCACGAGAAGTAATCACATCAAACTTCTGTTCGACTTTGAGTAATTCGACACGCCCTGTGTGAACCGTTACATTCTTTAATTTCAGCTCGGCTTTCACTTGTGTCAAAAACGCCGTTTTCTTATTAACCGTATCGATCATCGAAATCGATGTCGATGGAAAAACAATTGCCAAGATAATGCCTGGTAGTCCCCCACCCGAACCGACGTCTAGGACGTTCTTCGCTTGAGTGAAAGCATGCACTGCTGACAATGAGTCCAATAGATGCTGCTTGACCATATCTTGCGGATCGCGGATCGAGGTCAAGTTATAGACCGAGTTCCATTTCACTAGAAGCGCCAAGTAAGCCAACATCTTTTCTATCTGCTCTTCTGTAATTGGCAATCCAAGGCTAGCAACACCAGCAGACAACTCTGCGCCTAGAGCGACTTTATCAAACCCTTTCATTCAGCCTCACTCGTCACGGTTGTATTGGACTCACCATCAACGCTTGCCTCAGCATTCGCAAAACCTTTAAAGCCACGTTTTTTCAAGTGAACCAAGAGCAAAGATAGCGCCGCAGGCGTCACGCCAGAAATACGACCACATTGCCCTAAGGTCTCTGGTCTTTGCGCATTCAGTTTTTGTTTAACTTCGATCGACAAACCGGTGACTTCTAAGTAGTCAAAAGTCTCGGGCATTTTAAGGTTTTCATAATGCGCTTGACGCTCAACTTCTTTGGCTTGACGACCAATATAACCTGAATATTTGACTTGAATTTCGACTTGTTCCTTGACTGCTGGATCAGTCACCGGAATGCCAGTTAAAGACTCTCCGTCTTTGTTATTGAGCGTCATGAGATGGTCGTACGTTACCTGAGGACGACGCAATAAGTCGGCAAGAGAGTATTCTCGCTCCAAGGCTTTGCCCACCACACGCTCGGCTTCAGCATCGGCAACGATACGAGGATTCACCCAGGTTGATTTCAATCTTTCCATTTCACGTGAAACCGCCTCACGCTTTTCCTCGAACATTTGCCACTGTTTATCACTTACGCAACCAAGCTGACGACCAATTTCAGTCAAACGCATATCCGCATTATCTTCACGCAAACTGAGGCGGAATTCGGCACGACTTGTGAACATACGATATGGCTCCTGTACACCTTTAGTCACCAAATCATCGACCAATACACCAAGATAAGCTTCATCACGGCGCGGTACCCATGCATCTTTACCTTGCGTTTGAAGAGCCGCATTCAAGCCGGCCAGCATACCTTGTGCCGCAGCCTCTTCGTAACCCGTGGTGCCATTGATTTGACCCGCGAAGAACAATCCTTGAATCGCACGTGTTTCCAGGGATGTTTTCAGGCCGCGCGGGTCGAAATAGTCATACTCGATCGCATAACCAGGACGCAAAATATAGGCGTTTTCCATGCCCACCATGGAGCGCACCAACTCTAATTGGACGTCAAACGGCAGGCTCGTAGAGATGCCATTTGGGTAGAACTCGTTGGTAGTTAAGCCCTCTGGTTCCAAGAAAATTTGATGTGATTCCTTGCCAGAAAAGCGATGAATCTTGTCTTCAATTGACGGGCAGTAGCGCGGCCCTACCCCTTCAATCACCCCAGTGTACATTGGGCTACGATCCAGACCAGCACGAATAATGTCGTGGGTACGCTCATTTGTATGGGTAATCCAGCACGGCAATTGGCGCGGATGCATACCGACATTACCCATTACTGAGAACACTGGAATAGGATCGAGATCACCAGGTTGCTCAGACAATTTGGAGAAATCAATACTACGACCATCGATCCTAGGTGGAGTACCTGTCTTAAGACGGCCTTGCGGCAGCGCCAATTCTTTCAGACGACGCGATAAAGAAATGGCGGGAGGATCACCAGCTCTCCCCGCTGAATAGTTATTTAAGCCGACGTGAATCTTCCCATCAAGGAATGTCCCCGCCGTCAAAACCACAGCGCGCGCTTTAAATTTAAGCCCTACTTGCGTCACTGCACCGACCACGCGGTCGTCCTCAACCATCAAATCATCAACGGCCTGCTGGAAAATCCACAGGTTTTCCTGATTTTCAAGACGACCACGAATCGCCTGCTTGTACAAAATACGGTCCGCCTGAGCGCGCGTCGCACGTACTGCTGGGCCTTTGGACGAGTTCAAAATACGAAACTGAATACCCGCCTCATCGGTTGCTATAGCCATAGCGCCACCCATCGCATCAACCTCTTTGACCAAATGCCCTTTTCCGATCCCACCAATGGAGGGATTGCAAGACATCTGACCTAAGGTCTCGATATTGTGGGTTAGTAGCAAAGTAGACTGCCCCATACGAGCAGAAGCCAAGGCAGCCTCTGTTCCGGCATGACCACCGCCGACGACGATGACATCGAATTCTTTTGGATAAAACATGAGAGTAACTTTAGGTGGGATTGCGTGATTTCTTACAGGAGCACGATTATAGTAGCTTTTTAGGTGAAATTTACGAAACATCAGAATAAATCACCACACTTGGGTGTTTCACGTGGAACAAATACTACCCAAACATCAGCGCAAATATAACAGCAAGCAAGCCCATCACCATCACGCCCACATAAACCCAAACCATCCACTTCTTTTCCGGCCGAGTTTCGACCTGACGCTTTTTCTTCTTCCTGGACTTAGAGGGGTTAGGATAAACCTCGACCAATTTTTGCAATCGTTTCTTCTCCGCACCCGCGGTTCCCACACCATCTAAAGGAATCAAAAAGTCGACACTAGAATCAGCATCAACAACACCGCGCTTGTCACGCATAGTCTTCATCGTATTGGCTTTGGTATCAACGACCAATCCCGACCCGCCACCTACAGGATGAAGCGAAGAAGAAAAGAACTCATCTAAATCTGGAGATCCAGAAACAGCCACCACAGGATCAAATCCCGATGGCGGCACCAACTCAATCAACTCCAATTGACAAAGGTGCGAAATACTCCCACGAAACGAGCTCAACTCATCGTCTTTCAGATCTCGCTCCAACTCGCCAACCTCAGTGAGACCATCGATGGACAGCAACACCAATTCATCGTCCTTTGATAAACTCAAAGCTCGCTCGCGGATAGCAGCATTCCCCACCTCCGTCCTGCGATAAATCTGAACTTTTATTTGGCTCAAGATAATTGCCACTCCATTTGTTTCACGTGAAACATCTCATTTAAAGAAGGCATCATAAGCGGTTTTCAAAATCAGGCCCGACACCACCATCAAAAATACTCGCCGCACAAAACGACTACCATAACGAATCGCCACTTGACTACCACCGATAGAACCCATCACACCACAGACTGCCATCGACAATCCTAAAGACCAAATAATATTGCCACTATACCCAAACCAAATCAATGCCGCGGCATTACAAGCAACGTTCAACACTTTAGCCGCAGCCGATGCATTTAAGAAGTCGTAACCCAAAAAGCGCACAAATACAAAAACAAAGAAGCTACCAGTCCCAGGTCCAAAAAAACCATCATAGAAACCGATCAACGCAGCAAACAGAAAAGCCAAGCGCCTCTCTGTGTAAGGTCCAGCCAAAGCTCGGTGTTGAATTCCAAAATCCTTATTGCTAAATGTATAAATTGCTATCGCACTCAATATAAAAGGCAAAGCCTTCCGCAATAGGGTTGGTGGAACAAAACTGACAGTAACCGCCCCAAGTAGTGCCAAAACAAACGCAAGACCGGCAGCAGGTAAGATAATGTGCCACTTCAAACTTACGCTTCGCAGATAATTCAAAGCAGCTATTGATGTACCCCAAACTCCCGCAAATTTGCTAGTACCAAGAAGACAAGCCGCTGGCGAATTCGGTAAAGTCGAGAATAAAGCTGGTAATTGTATTAACCCACCACCGCCAACCACAGCATCCACAAATCCCGCACAGAATGCAGCAAACCCTAGTATCAAAAAATCGTCCACAAAGTTTCCAAATCACAAATAAAACAGCATATCAAGTATTTCCCTTTACTCCAAAGGGACACTGTTGTTTTCGACCTCAAAAGTTTCTCCTAGGATTGACATGGGTAGAGTGAAATGGTCTCATTTCGCATCTGAAAAAATCAGTCAGATTAAAAGCACACAAAGAGGTGCGCCGGATGCTGAAAGCTACGCAAACGGAGGGAGCAACATAGTGGTTCCCCTACCCGAGGAAGCACTTAAATAATAATCACCCCGACACAGGAGTAATCTATGATTGAAAAAATTCTATCGCGCTCACTACGCGTCATGTTCACTGGTGGTGTTGTCGCTGGTTTAGGCGTCATCGCTTTACCGGCAACTGCACAAGAAAAGAAAGTTGAGTCCGTTACCATTACCGGTACACGCATTACAACACCAGGAACAACATCAACCAGCCCTATCGGCTCTATCACTGCAGAAGAAATTAAATCCTCTCAGCCAGTCGCTGTTGAAGAGTTCTTCAAAGGCTTGCCAGCAGCTGTACCAGCGATTGGTCCAGGTACTAACAACGGTACAGGCGGTGCAGCAACAATCGACTTACGTGGCTTAGGTTCTAACCGTACTTTGGTTTTGATTAATGGTCGTCGCTTGGTACCATACGATCTGAGCGGCACAGTTGATACCAACTCTATTCCTATCGCTCTGTTGAGTCGCGTTGACTTGTTAACTGGTGGCGCCTCGGTCGTGTATGGCGCTGACGCTGTTTCTGGCGTAGCCAACTTTAATCTGAAAAAGAACTTCCAAGGTGTTGAGGTTAACTCCTCCTATGGTGGCACCAGTAAAGCAGACGCTAAACGCTATCGCACCGATATTACAATGGGTGCTAGCCTCGACGAAGGCCGCGGTAACGTTGTATTAAGCCTGGGCCGTACCAAGTCTGATCCATTGACTCAAGGTACACGCTCTTACGGTCTGAGTGCTTTGAATTCTGTAACGGGTTTGGCTGACGGTTCTGGTACAACGGTACCAGCCGCAATGTCAACAACAAAACCCCTGACTGGTGGAACTGATGACCTCAATGGGACTTGGCAAATCGATCCAGCAACAGGTAAATTAGTTCAGCCTGTTGGTCTTTACAATTTCAATCCATTGAACTACTACGTTACTGGTTTGGATCGCACCCAAGCGACTTCTCTCGCAAACTACAAAATCAATGACAATTTTGAGTTGTACGGCGAGATGTTTTACACAGCAAGTAAAGTAGCATCTACTTTGGCTGAGTCGGGTACTTTCAATAACACGTTCAACGTCCCTATCGGTAACCCATTTATTCCTGCTGCTGCACGTACACAATTGTGCCAACGTCGCGGTATTGCTGCAGCAGATTGTGTCGTCGGAAATACGACTATCGTACCGCTGACGATTGGTCGACGTTTCACAGAACTTGGTCCACGTTTCAACGATTTCGATAACAAGACACTGCAATACACTTTAGGTACTAAAGGTGAGATTTTTGGTTCTTGGAACTACGATGCTTACTGGAGCCGTGGCACTGCAGACCAAACTCAGATTCGTAAGAACTGGGGTTCTTTGTCTAAAGTAAAACAAGCCTTAAATTCAGTTGCAACCGGCAAATGCGTCGATGCAACTGGCGGTTGCGTACCTTTGAATGTATGGGGTGCGGCTGGTTCCATTACGCCTGACCAACTTGCCTTTATCAATCAAAGTGCAATCTTGATGCAAGGCGTAGAACAAGACGTTGCCGCAGCATCTGCCAACGGTGATTTGGGTTCAATTCAAAGCCCATGGGCTAAACAACCAATCAGCGTTTCTGTCAGTGCAGAACAGCGTAAATTGACAGCCTACACGCGTTCCGATGCAGCGTCTCAAGTCCAAGGTGAAGTTTTGGGTACGGGTGCTCCAACACCAGATCGTACCGGTACTTTCAAATTGAAAGAATATGCAGTTGAAGCACAAATTCCATTGCTCAAAGACTTGCCATTCGTCCGTACTTTGAATGCTGAAATCGGCTACCGCCAAACTAACTTTGCAACTGCTCAAAAATCACAAGATTACGGCAGCTACAAATATGGTGGCGAGTGGGAACCAGTAAAATCCTTCCGCTTGCGCGGTATGGTACAAATGGCGACACGTGCACCTAACGTCAATGAATTGTTCGCGCCACAAACTACGGGCTTGAGCAATCTTGCAATAGACCCATGTCAGTTGAAATTAGTCAACCAAGCCGAGGCCAACACTGCGGGCACCTTGTCTAACCTCTGCCGATTAACTGGCGTTCCGTCTAGCGTTATCGGTTCTTTAGACAAACCTTCTGCTGGCCAAATTAACCGCCAAAGCGGCGGCAATCCTAATCTCGGACCTGAAGAAGCGAAAACCAAGACTATCGGTTTCGTGATCGAGCCTTTGCCAAAGTTAGCAATCAGCCTCGACTACTACAAGATCGATATTGAAAAAGCGATTTCTTCTCCAACGACAACTGATATCTTGGACGGTTGCTACTCTCCAAAATTCAATCCTAGTTATGCGTTGAACGCTTCATGTGCTTTGGTTTTCCGTAGTACAGCTAACGGTAGCTTCAATGGCACAGACTCTAAAGGTGTGGTCACAACTTTGTCTAACCTCGGTAAACAAAGCACAGCGGGTTACGACTTGGCAGTGAAATATCAATTACAAATGACAGCATTGGGTCTCGATCCAAAATTTGGTCGTTTGGACTTGGGCTTCGATATGAATAAAACGACTTCATGGCATATTCAACCAACACCTGCCTCCGAAGATCGCAATTGCTTAGGCTACTACTCTGTTGCTTGCGGTGGCCCAACATACAAAAACAAATTCAACCAACGTACTGCATGGACTGTGGGTGAATTCGTATTTGGCTACAACTGGCGTCATGTGAGTGGTGTAATTGAAGAACCAGGTGGCACAAACTTCTTGCCAGCTTACGCAAAAATCGACGCGTTTGACTATTTCGATTTGAGCGCAGTTTGGAACTTCAACAAGAACGTTCGCTTTAACATCAGTGTCAACAATGCTGCGAACAAGAAACCACCAATCGTAGGCTCTACAATTGGTTCCACTGGTACTAACAGCGGTAACACGTTCCCACAATACTACGATGCAGTTGGTCGTTATTTCAGCGTGGGCGCAAACATCAAGTTCTAATTTGAGCACGATGTAAGGCAAATGTTGTAAAACATAAAAATGGCGAGCCGAGGCTCGCCATTTTTGTATCTGCTCAATACTACTTACGAAAAAGCGTCTACACAGAAAAGAGAAAAAATGAAAAATCCAAAAGAAACAAAACCTTTAATCATATTCACAGCGATAGCTATCTGCGGAGCGCTAACACCAATACTAATTCCACTAATCAACGGCAACGAGACATTAAGCCCAATACACTTTATCGCAAGCATCTCGATAGGAATACTTGTCGCCTTCTATTCGTATTCAAACCGAAATTTAATCGCAAAATTCAACCGAAATACTGTAAAAGACTATCCCCAAGTTCTCAAAGCTTTAATATTCGGGGCAAGAACACAAGCTAAAAAAGATAATTCAGACCCAGATAGAATCAAGTAGTACTTTGGACTAATACAGCTTTGAGAAACCTTTCTCATAATTCTCACCCAACTCTACTTGGCTACCGGCATCGTAAATTCTGCACCTTTAGCGATGCTGTCCAGCCAACGCTGCATCACCGATTTATAGCGCGTATAGAATCGAATACCCTCCTCACCATAGGCGTGCACATCACCAAATAATGAGCGCTTCCAACCACCGAAAGAATGCCAAGCCATAGGTACAGGAATCGGCACATTGATACCCACCATGCCAACCTGTACGCGACGAGAAAACTCTCGCGCGGTGTTGCCATCAGAGGTGAACAAGGAAACGCCGTTACCAAATTCATGTCGATTAATCAGGGCCAAGGCTTCCGCAAAATTGTCGACGCGTACCACACATAAGACGGGCCCAAAAATCTCTTCGCGATGAATCTGCATGCCCTCTTTGACGTGATCGAATAAGCTACCACCTAAGAAATAGCCTTGTTCCAGATCTTTTACAACTAAACCACGACCGTCAACCACCAACTGCGCACCTTCCTCAACTCCAGCCGCAATCAAGCTTTCAATCTTCGCCTTATGCGCGGCGGTGACCACCGGCCCCATCTCGACCTCAGAGGAACAACCATTACCGATCTTTAAAGCGCGTATACGGGGCACCAAGCGCTCAACGAGCGCATCTCCTACCTCACCCACTGCCACCGCCACAGAAATCGCCATACAGCGTTCTCCTGCCGATCCGTAAGCCGCTCCCATCAATGCATCAACTGCCTGATCAAGATCGGCGTCCGGCATTACTACTAAATGATTTTTTGCCCCGCCTAAAGCTTGCACACGCTTACCGCGACGTGTGCCTTC
>CALKVB010000429.1 GCA_937996605.1 uncultured Oxalobacteraceae bacterium
AATCCGAACATCAAGTTCATACATTGAATCGCTTGCCCTGAAGCGCCTTTTACCAAATTATCTTGGACCACCAAAATCACCACTGTTTTTCCATTACCAGGACGATGCGCCGCTAAGCGCAACATATTCGAAGCGCGCGTTGAGCGTGTTTCTGGATGCGAACCAAACGGCATTACATCGACAAAAGCTTCACCCTTATATGCGTTCTCGAATAGAGCTTGCAGCTCATCGTTACTCATATTCAGCGCACTGTCTTTTAATTGCGCATAGAGTGTGGAATGCATGCCACGTATCATCGGCACTAAATGTGGCGTAAACAGGAGCCCGATCTTCTCAGTGGTCAATCTCTGCAACTGTTCTATTGTTTCCGGAGTATGGCGATGCCCTGAAACGCCATAAGCTTTAAAACTATCACTCGTTTCGGAGAACAAAATACCAATCTCTGCTTTCCGGCCCGCGCCCGAAACGCCTGACTTGCAGTCTGCAATCAAATTACCTGCATCGACTATTCCCGCTTTCAACAGAGGGGCAAAACCAAGCTGCATCGTCGTAGGATAGCAGCCAGGGTTTCCAATAAGACGTGCCGACTTAATCTGCGCGCGATTGAGTTCTGGCAAACCGTAGGCTGCCTCGGGCAACAATTGCGTGCAGCTATGTTCCATGCCATACCATTTCTCAAACTGTGCTACGTCTTGCATACGAAAATCAGCAGCGAGATCAATCACTTTCACGCCATTCGCCAATAACTCTGGCGCCTGGGCCATGGCTACGCCGTGTGGAGTCGCGAAAAACACGACATCACATTCATTCAAATTCGCTTTTTCAGGAGAGGAGAACGCGATATTGACGCGACCTCGCAAGGATGGATACATCTGCGCTACTGGCACGCCATCTTCTTTGCGGGACGTAATGGCTGTCAATTGAGCCTGTGGATGTGTCGCCAAGATACGCAACAACTCCACGCCCGTGTAACCCGTGCCACCAACAATACCAATTTTGATCATGTTTTATACCCTAAACGAAGCATAGCCAAGCTAAAAAATAGCGCGATAAATTGAGCGCCTATTCTAGCAGTTGAACAAAAATTACTGCGCAAAATTATCCACTTAAAACTCGAATAATTCTGCAAATCAATCGATTGTTCACTTGCTCATGAAACCTATCCACGAAAAAAAAGCTGCCAACAATGGCAGCTTTTTTCTTTCCAGCGAAATACAGAGTTTCGAAGAAACGCAGTAGATTAACGCTTGGAGAATTGTTTTGCGCGACGTGCTTTGCGCAAACCAACTTTTTTACGTTCAACTTCACGAGCATCGCGAGTAACGAAACCAGCTTTGGACAATTCAGATTTCAAAGTTGCATCGTAGTCGATCAAAGCACGTGTGATACCGTGACGAACCGCACCGTATTGGCCGGATTCACCGCCACCGTGTACGTTTACCATGATATCGAATGTTTCGAGGTGATTAGTCAACTCGAGTGGTTGACGGATAACCATCAAACCTGTTTCACGTGAGAAGTATTCGTTAGCTGGTTTGCCGTTAACGACAATCTTGCCGCTACCTGTTTTCAGGAATACGCGAGCAACTGCGCTCTTGCGACGGCCAGTTCCGTAGTTGTAATTACCGATCATGGCTATTCCTTAGATGTCGAGTACTTGTGGTTGCTGAGCA
This sequence comes from uncultured Oxalobacteraceae bacterium, assembly GCA_937996605.1. Lineage (GTDB taxonomy): Bacteria > Pseudomonadota > Gammaproteobacteria > Burkholderiales > Burkholderiaceae_D > Undibacterium. The sequence continues at coordinate 1,674 of CALKVB010000429.1, forward strand.
GCGTGCGGATGCGTTGCATCTGCGTACACTTTCAACTTCTTGATCATTGCGTAACCGAGTGGGCCTTTTGGCAACATGCCTTTAACAGCTTTCTCTAATGCGCGACCTGGGAAACGAGCTTGCATCTTTTGGAAGTTCGTTTCGTAGATACCACCAGGGTATCCAGAATGACGGTAGTAAACTTTGTTCAGAGCTTTAGTACCAGTCACGCGCAGTTTAGCTGCGTTAACAACAACGATAAAATCGCCTGTGTCTACGTGTGGTGTAAATTCTGGTTTATGCTTGCCGCGTAAACGGAGTGCCACTTCGCTGGCAACACGTCCGAGAACTTTGTCTGTCGCGTCAATCACGAACCAGTCGCGCTGAACCTCATGGCCCTTAGCGGAAAAGGTTTTCATGTTGAATCCTAATAAAAAGAAATAAAAAACACCCTATTTGCGGTGGTTCTGCCTATGAAACTAGCAGACGCTCCCTTGTTAAATTCTCTCTTGGGTGAGTGGAGAGTCGGAAATTATAGTATTTTCAAAGACTTAGTGCAAGCACTGTTTAAAAAACAGGCAGCGAAACACATTTCTTTGAACAAAAATGTCGTCACCACAAAACAAGCGCGCAAAAAAAACCCGAAGTCCGGCTTCGGGGAGAAGTCACTTGGAGTGACGGAGGAGATTGCGTGAAAATTGAAACACGTATTACCGGCTAAAACAAAATTCACAACTCATAGTAGGACAAACACTTGCATTAATCCAGAGAAACTTCATGCTAATTAGAAAGTATCGGTTTTCGCACCTCTCAGTACCGAAAAACGCACCAAACCATATAGTTACAAGAAATTTTACACGTAAAATAACACTATTTTCTCAAAAGAAATAGTGTGTAATCATGCTTTCCATCGTAAACTTGTCCTTCAGTTATTATAGTTTGTCCTACATTCATAAGCCTTCCTCGTCACACATTCATATATCAACGGCAGTCCGCACTTCCACTCGTTTAACAAGTTACCACAAAACAGACTCAACGCAACAAGGTAAAATAGTCGCTTTATCTTGCAGGAGCAAACATGGAAGCAACAGTACGTTGGACCGGTCTTTCCGGCATGAGTTTTTTGGCAGAAACTGGCTCAGGGCATGCCGTCTTGATGGATGGAGCGCCTGACGGCGGTGGGCGCAACTTGGCGCCACGTCCAATGGAAATGGTACTGTTGGGCACCGGCGGTTGTTCCGCCTATGACGTAGTGCTGATACTACGCAAGGGCAAACAAGATGTACGCGGTTGCGAAGTCAAACTCAGTGCAGAGCGTGCAGCGACCGAACCCAAAGTGTTCACGAAGATTAATTTCCATTTCATCGTCACGGGTCGCAATCTCAAAGCAAACTTAGTCGAGCGTGCGATTGCTCTCTCTCACGAGAAGTACTGCTCTGCTTCGATTATGTTAGCAAAGACAGCGGAAATCACGCATAGTTATGAAATCATCGAAGATTTGACGATCGCTTCTGAACACGAGCGTCAAACAAACCCAACAGACGCTACGGCATAAGTCTTCGCCAAAAACAGAAAACTCGTGTCCCACTAGAGGTACACGAGTTTTTTTATTTAGATCGTTTTAATTAAAGTAGCGCCAAGCAAGACCTAGCAAATGTGGCAAGCACATCGACACCTCAAGCATACTAAGCTCAAGCACTCAAATCTCGCCCAAAGAGTTCTTTGTAACTGAAGTAAAAACTGCAGTACATCACTAAAGACATACTCAACATCAGCGGCAGAAGCAAGATTCCACCAACACCTCCAGCCAAACTTGTGAGTAAAGCCAAGAAGGTAATGATGCCGCACCAGGCAAGCAGATAGATGAGAAATGCTTTGCGCGCGCGCCACACCGCAAAGAAACTGTAGAACAAAGCTTTACTAACTGGCATGCCATGCCACGTAATCAAAGGTGCGCCGTACCAGAATGCCATAGCGGCAGGCGTGAATACAGCGAAGAAGGTCAACATCCCCATGCCGATATTCGTCTTTACCAGCTCTTTAGGATCTGCCTTGACTGGTTCAATAATATATTTCCAAAGAACGCCATCGTCGACGGGGATTGAGCTCGCGAGTGCACCGACGATACATACGGTGTACAACAAACCCATGACTAACAAGGGTTTTAATGCCGGAGTACGAAAAGTTTGAAACAAGGCACCCGAACTGAATGGTTTACCTTGATCGATATCACGGCAGGCCTGCATCAAACCCATGCCCAGCACCGGCCCCACAACAAACGGCAAGGCAGAACCGACCATCGGAATAAGACTTAAACCTAAATTACAAAATATCAAACCAAAGAATAAAAACAATAATTCGAATGGACGGGTTGTGAAGGTTTGAAATCCCAGTTTGATCCATAACCAACCTGAGCGTGCGGGTGGAATTAACATTTCTTAACTGGCCGAAGTTAATGGTGGCACGCTCGCAATGCGCAAACGCAAAATACGCTCAAAATGCGTGGGGTCATGCGGGGTCAACATTTCTGCATCGCGCGGCTTATAAAAATCAAACACACGTGACAGCCAAAAACGGAAGGCCGCAGCACGCAACATCGGCTGCCATGCAATTTGTTCTGCTGCCGTGAATGGTCGAACTTGATGATAGGCCGCCAGCATCGCATCGACTCGATTCAGATCCAGCACGCCAGTCTCAAGATCGATGCACCAATCATTAATCGTTACCGCCACGTCAAACAGCCAAGTGTCACAACCAGCGAAATAGAAATCGAAAAAACCTGTGAGCTTGTCACCGTCAAACATCACATTGTTGCGGAACAAGTCCGCATGCACAGGGCCATTCTGCAATGCTTGATAGGTTTCAGTTGCAGCGAACGCGGTTTGAAACGCCACCTCTTCCTGCATCAAACGACGATTATCATCAGACAAAAATTCCAGCACTTTCGGCGCTGTTTCTTGCCACCAAGGCAGACCACGTAAATTGGGCTGACGAATCTCAAAATCTTGAGCCGCTAAATGCATACGCGCCAGCATCGCGCCCACCTCGGCGCAATGGACCGCCTGTGGCGATAATTGCGACGTGCCAGTCAGCTTGCTCACGATCGCTGCAGGTTTGCCATGCAGCGCCACACACAATTCGCCGTCTTGATTGGCGATCGGCGCTGGCACCAAAACGCCACGATCCGCCAGATGACGCATCAGTTTGAGATAAAACGGTAACTGCTCGAAACTGAGGTTTTCAAAAATGGTGAGAACGTATTCACCTTTTTCGGTATCGATAAAGAAATTACTATTTTCGATTCCAGAAGCAATACCACGAATCGCGGTCGCTTTTCCAAGCGGGAATTGAGGCATCCATTGTGTGAGGTCTTGCAAACTTACCGAGGTGAATACAGCCATGTCAAATCATCAAAAAAGGGTTTATTTTTTTACCGGTGCCGATGCAGGACTTGCATTGGCAGCCGAAGCGGAAGTAGTGGCGGCTTCAGCGACAGGCTTGGTAGTCCCTGTTTTTGAAGTGCTGTATGGCCCTTGTGGTTGCGCAGGCTTGGATTCTACCTCTTTCGACTCTTTTTTGCCGCCAAATTCCATTACCGTCCATTGAGCTGCGCGATTCGCTTCACCTGCCTGCGTACCTTTTGGAGCTTTGTTTTCCTTCACGGTGTAGGTGCTTGGGCCACTGCGCACTTGCACTTCAGTCACTTTACCGCCCTCTTTACGCTCGACCGTTTTGACATTCTTGGTTTCAGGCTTAGCAAGTTTGAGCTCAGACTCGCCCACTTCTTCTAACTTTTCTAGCTGCGGTGGTGGTGGCGCTTCCTTCTTAGATTGTGCAGATGCCAGTAACGGTGCCGCCAACACCAGTCCGGAAATACAAACCGCTAAACGTTTAGAGATCAATGTAGTCGAAGTTTTCATAGGATTCACTCAAAAATAATGGTGGGGCACGTAAGAGACTGATGTCTGCCAACCTTTATCAGCCAACCTTTATCAGCCAACTCTTATCAGCCAACTTTTAGGCAATAGTTTCATCGATATCCATTGTAACAAAGCAGACGCCCCGCGCCCTCATTCTCTGATTTAGTTGCGCAAGGATTTCGATTACCGCAACAAATTAAGATGACACAGACTACAAATACAACATCCGTTGACGTTCTTCATCAGAAGGTTCGATATCGTGGGCCTCGTAATAGGCGAATATGGCGTCGACTACGTTAGCGGGCTCATCAATCAATTGCACTAAATTGAGGTCTTTATCTTCGATCAGCCCCGTTTCCGCCATCTGCGTTTTAATCCAATCGAGAAAGCCCTGCCAAAAACTGGTCCCCACCAAAATCACAGGAATGCGCTTGGTTTTTCCTGTTTGCATTAAAGTTAGCACTTCCATCAACTCATCCATGGTGCCAAAGCCACCCGGAAAAATAACGTAAGCATCAGCGTATTTCACAAACGAGACTTTACGGGCGAAGAAATGGCGGAAGTTAAGCGAAATATTTTGCCAAGGGTTGGTTTTTTGCTCGTGTGGCAATTCAATATTCAAGCCCACAGAGGCGGAGGCCCCTTCAAAAGCACCTTTGTTTGCTGCTTCCATGATGCCGGGTCCACCACCCGAAATTACTGCAAAGCCTTCGTCGGACAAGCGTTTGGCGACATCAATACAAGCCTGATAATACGGGTTTTCTGGCTTGATACGAGCCGAGCCAAAGATCGTAACGGCCGGACCCAAGGCAGATAGACGTTCCGTAGATTCGATAAACTCTGCCATAATCGTGAACATATGCCATGATTCACGCGCTTTTAGGGCGGTTGCCTTGTCTTTGTCGGTGATCTGGCGCAATTTTAAAATTCGTTTACCGCTGTCATTCATTCCCACATTCCTTATGCAAAACACTCTGTTATTAGTCGACGGCTCTAGTTATTTATATCGCGCTTTCCACGCCCTGCCTGATTTACGCAATATGCGCGGCGAACCGACTGGCGCGATTCACGGCATGGTCAATATGATGCGCCGCTTGCGTCAAGATTATCCTGCAGCTTACATGGCTTGCGTGTTTGACGCCAAGGGTAAGACCTTTCGTGACGATCTCTACCCAGAATATAAAGCACAGCGCGCGCCAATGCCAGATGATTTACGTTTGCAGATTGAGCCTATTCATCAAGCTGTGGCCGCCATGGGTTGGCCGATTTTGATGGTGGAAGGCGTAGAAGCCGATGACGTTATTGGCACCTTAGCCGTCGAAGCCACTGCACGCGGCATGAATACGATCATTTCTACTGGTGACAAAGATCTGGCGCAATTGGTGAATGCCAACGTTACATTGATCAATACCATGAGCAATGAGAAGCTCGATGAATCAGGTGTGTTGGCGAAGTTTGGCGTACCACCGAATCGCATCATCGACTACTTAACCTTGATTGGCGACACAGTCGACAATGTTCCCGGCGTCACAAAATGCGGCCCGAAAACAGCGGTGAAGTGGCTAACTGAATATGACAGTTTAGAGGGCGTGATTGCTAATGCCGATAAAATCAAAGGCGTGGTCGGCGATAACTTACGAGCCGCTCTAGATTGGCTGCCACAAGGCCGTGTACTTATCACCGTCAAAACCGATTGTGACTTAGCGGGACATCATATTTCTATCGATGAATCTCTCAAAAGCAAACCCGAAGATCGCGATGCCATGATCGCTTTTTTGCAGCATCAAGGCTTCAAGAGTTTGTTACGCGAATTTGGGGTTGATCCGGTTAGCGCTTCTGCTGGTAGTTCAAGCACAACTAAATCAGTACCCGCGCAAGGCGGCCTATTCGGAGACGACAATAGTGGCAACGCAGCTGCCACCCAGGAGCCAGTAGCCATTCCTGCAGCACCGGCTGTCACTGAATACGAAACCATTTTAACCGAAGCCCAGCTCGACGTCTGGCTGGCAAAAATCAATCAAGCCGCATTGACTTCAGTTGATACCGAAACCACCTCTTTAGAGCCGATGACGGCCCAAATGGTTGGCATCTCGCTCTGCTGTGAGGCAGGTATCGCGGCGTATATTCCGCTCGCGCATAAATACCCAGGGGCGCCTGAGCAACTCAATCGTGATCTCGTCCTCAGCAAAATGAAGGCGTGGTTGGAAGATCCAAGCAAGGCCAAAGTCGGTCAAAACCTCAAGTACGATACCCACATTTTTGCCAACCATGGCGTGCAACTACGTGGCATTTTGCACGACACGCTTTTGCAATCCTACGTGTTTGAATCACATAAGTCTCATGACATGGACAGTTTAGCGATGCGACATCTGGCACGTAAAACCATTAGCTTTGAAGAAGTGTGTGGTAAAGGTGCGTCGCAAATCGGTTTTGACCAAGTCGATATCGAACGCGCCACCGCCTACGCGGCCGAAGATGCTGACATAACGCTGCAACTGCATCAAGCCATGTGGCCGCAAGTTGAACCGTACGCCAAGCTGCGCTACATCTACGACAAGATCGAATTACCAACGTCGGTGGTCTTACAAAAAATTGAACGTAACGGCGTTTTGATTAACCGTGACTTGCTCGCCACGCAATCGCATGAAATCGGTAATCGCTTATTGGAGCTCGAACAAAAAGCCTATGAGTTGGCCGAACAACCCTTCAATTTGAACTCTCCAAAACAGCTCGGTGAAATTTTCTTTGGCAAACTTGGTTTGCCGGTAGTAAAGAAGACACCATCAGGAGCACCATCGACCGACGAAGAGGTATTGCAGAAATTGGCGGAAGATTACCCGCTACCGAAAGTCTTGTTAGAGTATCGTGGCCTCGCCAAATTGAAGTCGACCTACACCGATAAATTGCCGAAAATGGTCAATAGCGACACTGGCCGCGTGCATACGAATTACGCACAAGCGGTTGCCGTCACAGGACGTTTGGCATCGAATGATCCTAACTTACAAAACATTCCGGTGCGCACTGCAGAAGGTCGTCGCATACGCGAAGCCTTTGTGGCAGCGCCCGGCAATCACATCGTCTCAGCCGACTATTCGCAAATCGAATTGCGCATCATGGCGCACATTTCGGGCGATGCGAGTCTGCTCAAAGCCTTTGCCGATGGCGAAGACGTACACCGTGCCACAGCCTCTGAAATCTTTGGCGTTGAATTAGCCGAGGTCAGTAGCGAACAACGACGCTATGCAAAAGTGATTAACTTCGG
>CALKVB010000430.1 GCA_937996605.1 uncultured Oxalobacteraceae bacterium
AGCATTATTGTTAGCCGCCAGCATCATGCTACTTTCGCTGTTGGGCGTATTGCCTGCCGGACTCGATGCTTTATCTTTGAGTGGTTGGAAATGGTGGGCAGGGGTCTTGGGCAATTTTGTTTTGGGATTATTGATGCCATTGGGCATAGGTCTATATGCGCCATGTATGATTTTGGTTAGTCTGCTAGGAATGAGTCCCTTGGCGGCTTTTCCTATCATGATGGGCTCATGTGCATTCTTGATGCCAATTAGTAGTTTGGGATTCTTTAAAAATGGGCGCTATTTGCCATCTGCTGCACTGGGACTAGCACTCGCGGGTGTACCGGGTGTGTTGCTGGCAGCGTTTCTAGTGAAATCTTTACCTTTGGAATATTTGCGTTGGATTGTGGTGGCTGTGGTGTTGATTGTTGCGGTTACCATTTTGAAATCAGCAATGGAAGAGCGAAAGCAATAGTTAAATGGGTCTCGATTTTGACTTGGAAACTTGAAGATCGAGACCATGCCCTCCTAGTAGCTTAGTTTCTAGTTCAATCAAACGTTTGATTTATGTGCTACACTGCGGCGCATGAATACTAAGCAAATCAAGCAAACCAAACAAACAAATAAGCCTCACCAGCGTGCTTCGCGGGCCGATGGTCAGGAAGCGCGTGATCGACTTTTTACATGTGCGCTGCAATTGTTCGCCGAGAAGGGCTACGCCAAGACCTCGACGCGTGAACTTGCTCAAGCAGCACAAGTGAATATCTCAGCCATCAGCTATTACTTCGGAGATAAAGCACAACTGTATCGCAGCGTGTTTAATGATGCGCGTTGTAATCCTAATATTGATCCAGCGTTTTTTGATGACAAAGAATTGAGCTTGAATGACGGCATCGTGGGCATGATGTGCGTGTTCGGTGACAGTATGAAACAAGGCGAGTTGGCGCAAAATTGTTTGAAGTTGCACATCCGTGAAATGCTAGAGCCAACTGGACTGTGGACTGAGGAAATTGAGACCCAAATTAAACCTGCGCACCAATCGTTCGTACGTTTTTTGGCGCGACATATTTCCGATCACCGTGTCGATGATGATATGCACCGTTTGGCTTTCGCGATATCAGGTTTGGCGCTGACCATGATGGTCAATGGTGATGTGATCATGGCGGTACGCCCCAGCTTAATTAGTAAGAGTAAAGCCATCGACGACTACGTTCAAAGACTCAGCGCATATGCACTGGCAATGTGCGAGTGTGAAATCAACAGAAGGAAAGCCTAGTGGTCCATGTAGATCGGGTATGCCACGACCTGTGATTGGCAAACTCACGTAAAGATTTTGAAATTAAACAGAGGAAATGAGAATGAAACAAATTGTTTCGACATCAAAGCTGCTAAAAGTGGCGGCCTTAATCAGTATTGGCGTTGGCGCTAGTCTAGTATTGATGGTGCCTAGCTATGCACAAAATGCTGCCATTGCCAGTGCAGCCAGTAAGAGCGCAAGCACGACAGCAAATACAGCGGCAAATACAAGCAAGCCAGCATTAACAGTGACCGCAACCCAAGTTGGGAGCGGGCAAATGACGACACGCTTAACGGCGAACGGCAGTATCGCAGCGTGGCAGGAGGCGAGTATTGGATCTGAATCGAATGGCCTTAGAATCGCTGAAATTCATGTGAATGTCGGTGATGTGGTGAAGAAAGGACAATTGCTCGCCAGTTTTGCAAGTGAATCGGTACGCGCTGATTTAGCACAAGCGAAAGCAGCGCTTGCAGAAGCCGAGGCGACAGCCAGTGAAGCTATCATCAATGCAGATCGTGCTCGTGGCCTACAAGTCAGTGGCGCCATCAGCAAACAACAAATTGGACAATATCTAACAGCTGAAACTACCGCGAAGGCACGTGTGAGCGCCGCTAAAGCCGTACTCGATGTGCAGCAATTGCGCATGAAATATACTCAAGTGGTGGCGCCAGACTATGGCACTATTTCTGCACGCATGGCGACGGTGGGCGCAGTGGTTGGCGCTGGTGCTGAACTGTTTCGGATGATACGCCAAGGTCGTCTTGAATGGCGTGCTGAAGTCACCTCGGCAGAGTTGAGTAAATTGTCGCCAGGTATGCCAGTAAGCGTATTTGCGCCTAATGGTGAGCAAGCGATGGGCAAAGTTCGAATGGTGGCGCCGACAGTTGATGTCAATAATCGCACAGGTCTCGTGTATGTCGACGTGATCTTGCCGAAAGAGAAAAATGTATCGAACGCATTTAAGCCAGGCATGTTCGCACGTGGTGAATTCCAATTGGGTAGTTCGCAAGCACTGACTATTCCGCAGCAAGCGGTGGTGGTGCGCGATGGCTTTAGTTATGTGTTTAAATTAAATCCAGATCAACGTGTCACACAAGTTAAGGTGCAGACTGGCCGTCGCATGGTTGTGAATGGCATTGAGCAAATCGAAGTCTTGTCTGGGATAAATTCAGGTACACAAATCGCTGCCAGTGGAGTTGGCTTTCTGAATGATGGCGACCTAGTGAAGTTGGTGAGTGCGGCAAGCTCAGTCGCTGGTAATAATGCAGGGAATTCAGCCAACACGGCCAACTCAGCAACAGCAGCCAAGAAGTAGGGGGAAGGCATGAATTTCTCTACGCTTTCGATCAAAAACCCAATACCGGCGATTATGTTATTTGCCCTGCTGAGCCTGGCGGGGATACTGGCATTTCGCGGCACGATAGTGCAAGACTTTCCTGATATCGAACTTCCTCTAGTCACTGTCAATGCCAGCCTGCCTGGGGCTGCGCCCGCGCAACTAGAGACAGAAGTCGCGCGCAAGATAGAAGACTCAGTCGCAACTTTGCAAGGTGTGAAGAATGTGTACACCAATGTCCTCGATGGTAATGTCACTATCACCGTTGAATTTGTGCTGGAAAAAGTCCTTTCCGACGCCGTAAATGAAGTACGCGATGCTGTATCTGCAGTGCGAGCAGATCTTCCGAGCGAAATGCGCGACCCGACAGTCACTAAAATGTCGACCGCCGGCCGAGTGATTATGACTTACACCGTAGAAGCCGCTGTGCCGGAAAAAGGGCATCAGGCGGTAGTCGGCGAGAACTCGACGCCAGATGTGCAAGATCTCAGTTGGTTTGTCGACAATACCGTAGCAAAACGCTTGCGTTCTGTCGCAGGTGTTGGTGCGGTAAAACGTATGGGTGGTGTTAATCGCGAAATTCGTGTTGAATTAAATGCGGACAAAATGGCAGCGCTCAATGTTTCGGCGGTCGATGTTTCGCGTCGTCTTAAAATTGTACAGAAGGAAGCCCCAGGCGGTCGTGGCGATATTAGCGGCGCAGAGCAAGCTGTGCGTACCATCGCCACCGTCAAAACTGCTGAAGAATTGGCGCAGCTTGATCTTCCGTTACCAGATGGCCGACACCTACGTTTAGATCAAGTAGCGACCGTAACTGACACTGTCAGTGAGCCACGCTCTAGAGCGAGTTTTAATGGACGCGACGTCGTCGGTTTTGAGATTTTCAGAACCAAAGGTGCCTCCGAAGTTGATGTGGCACAAGCTTCGCGTGCGGCAGTAGCCGAGCTGCAGAAAAATCATCCTCAATTCTTGTTCAAACAAGCGATTGATAACGCCCAGCCGGTCGAGGAAAACTTCAAAGGTTCAATGGAATTGCTCTACGAAGGGGCTTTATTAGCGGTGTTAGTCGTGTGGTGGTTCTTGCGCGACTGGCGTTCAACCTTGGTCGCTGCTGCTGCACTGCCATTGTCAGTGATTCCAACTTTCCTTGGTTTAAAATATTTTGGGTACACCTTGAATACGGTCACTTTATTGTCCTTGGCCTTGGTGGTTGGTGTATTGGTCGATGATGCCATCGTTGAAATCGAAAATATTGCACGCCATTTGCAGATGGGGAAAACGCCGATGCAGGCAGCTACCGAAGCCGCAGATGAAATTGGTATGGCGGTCATTGCGACTACTTTCGCCTTGGTCGCCGTGTTCTTACCCACGGCATTTATGGGCGGCGTGCCAGGCCTGTTTTTCAAACAATTTGGATGGACCGCAGTGATCGCCATCCTTGCGTCTTTGGTGGTGGCACGTTTGTTGACCCCGATGATGGCTGCGTATATTTTGAAAGCAGTTGGGCCGGGTGATAGTGGCGCACATCATGCACAGAAAGATAGTCGCATGATGCAAATGTATATGCGAACGATGCAATGGTGTCTGCGTCATCGTTTCATTACCGTGCTATCGGCCGCGGTATTTTTTGTGGCCTCGATTGCCTTGGTTGGTTTATTGCCGACGGGTTTTGTCCCTCCCTCTGATCGCGCGCAAACGCAGGTCAACGTCGAACTGCCTCCAGGAAGCACCTTGGCTGAAACGAGCACGATTGCAGAGCAGGCGCGAATTCAAATTATGTCGGTGAAAGGCATTACTGGTGTCTTCAGCTCGATTGGCGGTGGCTCTAGTGGCGATGCCTTTGCTCCGGGTGCTGCCGCGGAAGCACGTCGCGCAGTATTGACCGTCACTGCAGTACATCGTGATCAGCGTAAAGAATCGATGGCAGATATCGATAATTTAATTCGTCATAAATTAGGTGAGTTGCCTGGCGCACGGTTTTCTGTCGGGCCATTGGATACAGGCGTGAAATTGCAATTGGTCCTGAAAAGTGAAGATCCTATTGCTCTGCTCGATACCGCAAAAAAAGTCGAACGAGAATTACGCACCTTAAAAGGCGTTGGCAATATAAGCTCTAGTGCTTCTTTGGTGCGACCTGAAATTATCGTGCGACCCGATATGGCAAAAGCGGCAGATCTTGGTGTCACTGCGGAAAGCATAGGTGAAACGGTGCGTGTCGCGACAGCGGGTGACTATGATATGGCTTTGTCCAAAATGAATCTTGCGCAACGTCAAGTGCCGATACGCGTCAAGCTTCCGAATGAGGTACGCGCGGATCTTGCTGCGCTTGAACGCTTAACAGTTCCTGGAAAACATGGCCCTGTGATGTTGGCGAGTGTCGCCACGTTGTCGATGGAATCAGGTCCAGCTCAGATCGATCGTTTGAATCGTAGTCGCAATGTGACGCTAGATGTTGAACTGGGTGGTCGCCAATTGGGCGAAGTCAATGAAGAAGCGCGTGCTTTGCCAACGATGAAAAATTTGCCGCCTTCTGTCAGCATTGCGGAACTAGGCGACGCTCAAGAGATGCAGGCATTGTTTGCGAGTTTTGGTATTGCGATGTTGATCGGCGTACTTTGTATTTATGGTGTCTTGGTATTGTTGTTCAAGGACTTTCTGCAACCAACGACCATTTTGGCAGCTCTTCCGCTGAGTATTGGTGGTGCTTTCGTGGCCTTATTGATTACGGGTAGGGCGCTTTCTATGCCATCCATGATCGGCCTCATTATGTTGATGGGTATCGTGACGAAGAACTCGATTCTCTTAGTTGACTATGCCATCATTGCGCGCGACGAAGGTATGGAGCGATTCGCAGCTTTAGTGGATGCCTGCCATAAGCGTAGCCGTCCCATTATCATGACCACGATTGCGATGGGAGCCGGCATGATGCCTTTGGCCTTGGGCTGGGGGGCAGATCCAAGCTTCCGATCTCCAATGGCGATTGCCGTGATAGGTGGCTTGATCACCTCAACCTTGCTGAGTTTGCTGGTGGTTCCAGCGGTATTTACCTATGTTGATGACTTCGAGCATTTTATGAAGCGGCAGTTTTCAAAGACAAGGTCCAAGTCGACAGCGAGCAACACAGCGACTAGTTTGTAACAAGCTGTGACGGGGCGTTGAAAATCATTTTTGCGCCCCGTTTGTTCACTCTTCTAACTCTCGAATCGCCCATTTAATTTCGTCCAAAACATCAGGATGTGATTGATTGCTTGGCGATCCGAGTGCTTGTTTTAATGCTGGCAAGGTTGTTGAGTCCGCAAGATCACCTAGGGCGTGCGCAACACGTTGACGTACCAGAGGCGATGAGTCTGAGAGCAAAGGTGTTAGTTTGATTGCCCAAGATTTTTCGCCAAAATCACCGATTGCGCCAGCCGCTTCTGCTCTCACCAGCGGGTCTTCGTCTTTCAATAAAATCGCAATAACGGGTAGTGTTTCGTAGAAGCGCATTTCACTGAAACCCCACAGTGCTAAGCGACGAACCACAGGGTCAAGGTCGTGCAACGCCAAGATTAAGATGGGAATTGCCTTCCTTTGTTTGAAGCTTTTTGCATCATGTGCATGACGCGCATCAAAATCGCGATGTCGAATGGCTTGGGCTAGGGCATTGAAATTTTCATTGTTCAAGGTCTCGAGTTGTTGGGCGACTTCGTCAGCCACATGTCTTGGTGCGGCTCTGTGAGTGAGGCTGCTTTCGAACAGTTGCTGCGGCCATTGCACTTGTTCTCCCACCAAACTGAAAGAGGCGCTGCCGAGTAAAATTACGAGACTCAGCATGATGCCTAGCGCCCAGTCGCGTTTTGTTACTGGAGTGCGTGTGTGGTCATCGCTTAAGATGTTGATGATACGTTGGTAGAGACTATTACCTCTTGCCGCTAGATTCATCGCCAAGCGTCGTTGATTTTCTTCTACGCGTGACACGTCTATCAATGTTTGCGCATATTCAGAAGCCCGACCTCCCATTCTAAGCACCGTATTATCGGCAGCGCATTCTAGCTGATATCGGAATTGTTTTTGTAGTAGCCAAATGAGGGGATGAAACCAGTACACCGCACATACGATGCGCATGACAATTACGCTCAACCAATCATAGTGAATGATGTGCGCCAACTCGTGACGGAGGATGTCATCAGGCTCGTGGTGCTGAAAGCTATTGATGTCGATTACGATGGTGTGACGCCATAGGCCCCAACTGATAGGTGAGGAAATACGATCGGAAACATTGAAGCGAATTGGCTGGCGAATCCCAAATTGATTTTGTAACTGTTGCAGCCTATCTTTCCATAGAAAATGCCGTGCTAAATGGAACTCTGCATCCATTGATTGGGGAAGCGGGTTTTGTGAAATAAGGAGTTGGTAGATGCTGAGCCCGACTCGCAATAGAAGGAAGAAGGTGACTACGACATACAAGCCTAAAAAAACGTCGACAAAACCGTGAGCATTTATTGTTGGAGAAGTTTGACCTGCAATATAAGCTAAATGGGGTAGAGCGGGAATATCCAGCGCCTTGTCACTGATTGCGGATAGAACCAAGGGGGCCTGGATTTTTAGTTTCGGAATGATTCGCCAGTCCTGGAGAAAAGCCAATGGCGCTAAACAAAGATAGAGTAAAGATAGACGTACAACGAGTGCACGTTGGTCGGCAGAACCGAATCGAACAAAGCCTTGCAAGGCGATTGCGATGGCGAGAACAACGCTGATTTTCCCTGCAAGATTGACGGCATCGAGCAGGCACATTTGTTCGATTACGGATGCTAACATTAACGACCTTCTTTTTTTGCTTTATCAATCAAGGCTTGTAACTGATCGATATCCTTCGCACTGAGTTTATCCGCCATCCCGAGTAAGGCTGAGGCCGCATTGGCGGGTGAGTTATTAAAAAACACGCCGATCAATTTCTTCAATGCGGAGTCAGCGACCACTTCTTTTTGCTCGATCGCTTGATAAATATAACGCTGCGCTTCTTCACGATGTTGAAGCACACCTTTGTCTTCAAGACGAGCCAACATGGCGCGAATGGCTGAATTGCTGATTTCTTCACTGAGCTCGGCCTGAATCTGCGCAGCAGTCGCTTCCCCTAAACGATAAATGACCTCGACGATTTGACGTTCACGCCATGGTAGATCTTCAATTTTTGTTTTTTCCATTTTTTGTTTTTTTCCAGTTTTCGACTCTATTGTTTCGAATCTCTTATTTCGAATCTCTCTTGTTGATTCTCTAGTTTCAATTCGACATCATTTGTTGTGGCTATTTTTGAGTCAGACCTTGTTCGGCTTTCTTCAAGTTTTGTTCATATCCCAGCAATGCTTTTGGGCTGCGTTGTGGATTAGCTTTGCCTAATTTTAACGCCTGTTGAAATTGCGCCTTTGCCTCTTCGAACTTACTTAATGCGAGCAATGCTTCGCCATGGCTGTCATAGGCATTATCTGATTGCGGGAAGCGCGCCACATTATACGCAAGTACAATTTCAGCAAGGAGCGGCTTCTTTGCTTTTTCTAGCATATCGAAACCAAGTTGATTGATTTCGCCTTCAGAGAATTGTGAAACTTTGAGTGCTTCATACAAGGTGTTGCGCGCTTCTGCCGTTTTATTGGAAGTGAGCAGTGCATCTGCCTTCTCAATTTCTTGCATCATCGCTTGACGTGCTTTCTGTTTGGCGAGTTGACGTTCGCGTTTTTGTGTTTCTTTCTCGATATGAGTGATGACCAACTTAATCGCTTCAATGACGAGATGAGGCTCGTCGAACTGAATGTGGTGTCCACTTTGATTGGTCACGATATGGGCGCCGTTGCTAAATTGCGCGAATAGGCGAGCGTGTAGTTCGCGTTTTACTGCGAGTGCAGGTGCGGTTTCTTGATAGAACGGATTGTTTTTCGTCACTTGTGTCGAGGTAAGAATCGCCATTGGCATATCGGGGATGGCGCTTGTCGTAGGCAATTTGGCGTCATCAAAGATTTTTTGTACCAATGCCAGATCGGCCTTCGCAGCAGGCGGCGCCATATTCTCTAAGCGTTTCTGGTCTTGTGCAACTTTTTCAGGATTGATTTTTTTGAGTTCAAGTTCCAGACTTTCATTGGCAGGATCTACTAACACCAAACCTGCAATTTGCTTAGGATATTTCGCAGCGAATTCGCGAACGACCCAGCCGCCGTAAGAATGACCAACCAA